>NZ_CCBH010000186.1:0-58621 GCF_001368935.1 Novosphingobium sp. KN65.2 | reverse complement strand
CCCCCCCCCCCCCCCCTTCACGGGTCAGAGGAACTCGACTTCCTCTGCGATGATCTCGCAGCCGTAGCGGGTCTGGCCTTCGCCATCGTTCCAGCGGCTGTAGTGGATGCGCCCGTTGATCGCGAGCACGTCGCCCTTCTTCTTGTGGCTGCGCACGCCCATGCCCATGCCGTTGAAGATGGTGACCTTGTGGAACTCGGCGTCCTTGACCGGGTAGCCGGTTTCGGGATCCTTCTCGACCTTGCCGTCGCGGATGCGGGGGCGTTCGGTCACGAGGATGACTTCGGTGATGCGGGTGTCGCTAAAGTCGCGGGCGATGGGGTCCTTGGCAAGGCGCCCGACCAGGTTGACGTTGTTCATTTCGTAAGTCTCCAGTTGTGTCGGCGGACCGTCCGCCGGTGCCCCTGTTGAGCCCCCGGGCGGGCGCCTACCCACCGCAGCGAAGCGAAGGGGAACCCCTAAGGACCGGGGTGGTGCGGGCAGCCCGCGCAGCGCGGGCAACACGGCCCGGGACGCCGGGGTTGGGTAGGTGACCGGCAGGGGGCAAGGGGCACTGGCGAAGGCGGTCGGTTCCGCCGAACTTTCTGAGGCTGTCCAGCGAACAGGCATCGACGACCGTGGTCAGAGCCGTTTGTGTTCAGGCCCCCTCGCCTGTGATTGCCTGGCAGGTTTCGCTGAAGGATCGACGACGTGATCGCGACCGATCGTGCTCGCCTTCGGCAAGGTCGGGGGTTCTGACCTCGCAATTGGCCGGCTCTGTGCCCGCGATTCCTCGCTGTGATCGCGCGCGGCATGGGCATGGGCGTGCGCAGCCACGTGTTAGGGCCTCGCCCGCGCGAACTTTGAGGCCAATGGGCTGGGGCGGCCGCGAGGCTTGTGTACGGGATGCGCGTGCTCGCCCGTGTCGTGGCGTGATGTCCACGGGCGGTGCGTGGTGTTGCCCATCCGCCTTAGGTTGAGTTTGAAGCCGGGAAGAATCTGCCGTCCGACAAGGGCCTGGTGACCATCATGGCGCTGCGGATAAGATCGTTGACATTGGCCGCGTTTCTTCTGGTCTGGGCACCGGGAAGGTAGCTCACGGGAGCAGTGAACCCCGCGCTGATCCAGGAGGTCAGACCGTTTTCGAGCTTGTCGAGGTATTCGGCAGCGGTGGCGTCTTCGAAGTCGTTCTTGTCAACCTTTACGGCCAGTTCGCGGTAGGTCCCGAAATCGTGGGGGTTGGACCGGATGGCGAACGTAATGCCCTTGGGCGGAGGGCCGTAGGCGGCGATCATGGCCCCGCGGTACGCGTCGACCTCGAGACGATTGATGGTCGCGAAGTCCGGGGTTTGGCCAAGTTGGGCGCAGTCTTCGTTCCACGGCGCTGCGCCGATTTCGATGTAGTAGGGCATCTTCATCTCCTGATTTGATGCCGCCTCTTTCCCCCTCGCCTTTTCGTGCGATGATGGCGCAGGAGCAGGCAGCAAAAAGAAAGGCCCACCTTCCCAGGGGAGAGGAAGGCGGGCCTTCCACCGGCGCGGGGGGTTAACGCCGGTGTTCGAGATGCTTAGGCCGGGAGGTCCTCCTTCGGAGCGGCGGCCTTGCGGCGCGAGGACGGTGCCGGAGCGGTGCTGTCACCAAGGCCGTCGCCGACCGGTTCACCGGTCCCGTCGACGGGTTCGTCGGCGCCGGCGAGAGGCATCGGCGGCAGGGCCTCGTTGCCCAGAGCCGGCGCAGCCCGGCGCGTCTGCGGTCGGCGCCAGCTGACGTTGTAGGAGCCGTCCTGCTGGCGGAACAGGGCAACGTCCAGGGGACGTTCCATGGTGTGGTCGTCCAGGCGGCCCGAGAGGAACACTTCGCCGCTGCCGGTTGCCGTGTATTCCCACAGGGCGCCGACCTTCACCCAGGTCCGGCGGTCGGGCGAGAGGCCCATGACGTCGAAGCTGGGCGCGCGTTCATTGTTCGAGTTGACTTCGCGAAGGGCGATCAGGGCGCTGAAGCCCAGGGTGGCGATACGCCCGATGTGGATGCCGTCTTCGTTCGCCTTTAGGGCGCCGATGTTCGTGCTCATGCTACTTCTCCAGATGTGTCCGAACCCACTGCCCGGACCACCAGTCCCCTTCCCCCTCCTCCCCCGGGCCGTTTCAGGCCCGGCACCGCGCCCGCGCGCGATCCGCTCGGCCCCGAAGGGGCGAGCGTCAGGGCAGAGACTGGAGGGGTCAGGAAGAGGCGGCACGCAGCCGGATCACGCACATGGCGTAGGTCTGAAGCCGTTTGTTGCGGATCAGCGCCGAGGCGCGCGCGAGATGAAGTTCTTCGCGGCGATCTGAGCAGGACCGTCTCCGTCTGCGAGTGTCTGGAGGCGGTCAATCTCGAGGCGCTTGGCGAGGTCATCGGGTGCATCGCAGTACGGTTCGATCAATCGCAGGGCATCTGCGGGGTTTGGGAGTTCCTGGAAGACGGTGCCTTGCTTGATGAACGCGATTTCCTCGTCGTCTTCCACCCTGTGGACCTGGACAAAGTACGTCTGCAGTGGGCGATCCCATCCGATCGATGCCAAGCTGGCGCCGGATCCGCGTCTCGTTTGCAGTTCGTAGCGGCTCATATCGCGGCTCCTTCGTGGATCGGCCTGCGGTCACAATGACGACGGGCACCTTCGGCGCTGCTGATGGCGGAATTGATCTTCAGGGAGGCCTTGGCGCAGCCGGCCTCCCTGAGCAGTTTGCGGGCCTGCCGCATCAACTGCAAGGCGTTGTCGATGCGGCGCTTGGTCGCAAGGGTTGCGGGCCTGGTCGGTCGCATCACATGTCCTGCGGCGACATGATGGTCATGACGCGGCGGGTGACCGAGGCGTCAGCCGGATCGTCAGATCCATATTCAAGGGCGAGATCGTAGTAGTCGATCTTGAAGCAAGCCCGCTTTCCGTCGACTTCGAAGAAGGCGAGGTCTCGTTCGGGGCTGTCGCTGCTGAACGTGCAGTTCCGGACGGCGCGCAGGACCTTGGCCTGGGCGATGATCTGGCTGCGCGGCGTGCCATCGCTGACCTGCGCCAGGAGGTTGGCGGTGATGACAATCCTGGCCTGGCAGTCGAGGCCTTGCCGTACGCGATCGTTCAGCTTGGCGATGGTTTCGGTGGTGCTGAGGGAAGGTGCGAGCATGTCCGGCTCCTTTTGGTTGCTGCACCTCGCCCCCTCCCCCTTCGCTTTTCCGGCCGTGGACAGGTTCAGTTCGGCGCCAGGTCGACGCTGCATGCTCCCATTATGTTCCCGCCTGCTATACAGGCGGATCGTCTGTTCATTCGAATCCGGTTTGAAGTGCTTTGCTGCGCTGCGCCTTCACGATGTGTCGGTTGAATGTTCGCCTTGCGAACTCATGTCCCTGGCGGTCAGGGTCCCTGCCGGTTTCCCCTCGCCGGCGGGCGACGACATCGAGGAACCGATTGATCTGGGCTAATGGCTCGTGGAAAGTCCCGCTGCCAGATATGTCATGCGTGTCGAGGGCTACTCGATGTCGGGGACAGGCATCGGCGATGGCGACGATGCATTGCCTTCGCACCGCCCGACGCGTCTGGCGGCCTCGATCGCCCAGGCCGACCATATGGCGCACATGGCGGCGGTACTCATCGACCATGACGCCATCGCCCGTAAGTCGGACGATCCCTAAGCCTACTACGATCTCGGAGATTTCTATTGCTCCAATCCATTTTGGAGCGCGTGCCCGCACCAGATGGCGTGTGCTGGATACGATTTCAACGTGCCCAAGGCTAGTGATCTGGCGCAAGCACGGGAAAGCAAGGCCTCGATCCGCCGTTAATTAAAAGAAGGTCCGCTGAGTGCGGCTGAGCGCTTGATCGTAGAAGGCGACGCGAAGAAAATTAACCGGTTCATCTTCCGTCATTCTGGCCAATCGCCAGGAAGCCAGTCGCGTGAGGTATGGATGACATGGAGTATCGTCAGCACCGTATCATCGTCGCTCAGCGCATAGGCGACGATGTAAGGAAGCCGATTGACGGATTTCTCGTAGGTGCCGCGGACACGGCCAGGGTGGCCGGTCGCAAACTCGCCCAACGCATCGCCGGTCTCGCGTATCCGTTTCGCGACCCGTCGCGCGGCAGCCACGTTGTCTCTTGCAATATGGACGACTTGCTTTTCCAGATCATCGAGCGCGTCGTGAGACCACTGCACATACCTCATGCAGCATTGTTGCTTGCGGCCGTGATCGCGGCGTCAATCCGGTCCATCGCTTCCTTGTGCGGCGTCACTCTGGCCGCCTCCATGTCGGCAAGCCCCCGCTGGATGCCCTCGATAATCTGCAATTCGCGATTCACATAAGCCTCGACGGCTTCGGCGGCGAGATAGGACTTCGTGCGGCGCGTATTCTGTGCGAGGCGGCCGAGCTTCTCCTTGAGATCGGAGGTCACCCGGATCGTCATCGTCGTACTGGCACCCATTTCACGCTCCTTTGACTAGTTGTGTACATCGTAACACAACTGCCCGCCTGTGTCTTCTAGTCAGCCTGTGAACCTGGAGTGGTCGAAAAGCAGCGCAGCCATGGGCTCGCGGCAGGGCGGATGACGGTGTTCTTCCGTGTCCGTCGTCGAAACATTTGGCGCAAATTTGGTGGCGCGGTAACGGAGAGCGGGCCTCGTCTTGGGTTGGCTTTTAGGCGGCAAGCTTGCGGTGCTGCAAGCGGCGATGTTCGATGGTCTGTTTCTTGATGGCGGCTCGCTGGGCGAGGATCTGCCGGTCGCGGCTGAAGTAGGCATCAGCAGGCGTCACATTACCCAGGCTCTCGTGGTAGCGCTGGTGGTTATAGTGCTCGATGAACGCCTCGATCTGTGCTTCGAGATCGCCGGGCAGGTAGTAATTTTCCAGCAGGATGCGGTTCTTCAAGGTCTGATGCCAGCGTTCGATTTTACCCTGGGTCTGGGGATGGAAGGGGGCGCCGCGCACATGGCTCATGGACTGCGCCTCGATTTAGGCGGTCAGTTCGCCCGCGACATAGCTGGGCCCATTGTCCGAGAGTATCAATCGCTGCTGGCGCTGGCACAGGAGACCGCTGGCTAGTTGGTCGAAACAATGGAAAGGGAACGCACTCTGGCAGAGCAACTGGCCAGCGCCGAGCGGCGTCGCTTCGACCTTGGCTCCAGCGACTTCTTCCTTGTAAATCAACGCGAGGAAAGCGCGACCAATGCGGAGATAAAGCTGATCGAAGCCCGAGCAAGGATCGCAGCCGACCGGGCAGAGCTCGCCGCGGCAACAGCCGACGCAAGTGCGCTTCGCCTGGACCTGCAGTAGCAGATCCAGTGAAAGGTCGTAGAGCAATGGTGCCCCGTAGAGGGGGTGGACTATACATGAAGCGGGCACCGTGATCTTCCGGCAGGTTCTTGAACGCTGCAGGACTTCTCATACCGACCGATGACAGAACCAGCAGGTGCACGATCATGCCCAAACGGACAGACGCGCCCACGCAGCTTTTCAAGGGTGGCGACAGCCACTGTTCACTTGGCGATGGGTCGCGCTCGCAGTCGGTAGTGCCAATTCAATGCCAGATCACGACAGGCTGTTGCTCTGCGCAATCGCCCCCAGCACAGCTGCGCTAGGCTTTGCAGTGCGCTCAAAGGTTTCACGATCGAAGGAATGCAGACCAAAACGGTGGTGATATCCAAAGCCCCATTCGAAGTTGTCGATCAGAGACCAGTGGAAGTAGCCGCGCACCGGAACACCGGAATCCATGACACGCTTGAGTTCGGTAAGTGCGGCAGGAATCAGCCACTGACGCAGCCCATCGTCGTCTGAGTTGACGCCGTGCTCGGTCACGTAGACCGGCAACTTGGTGGCTTCCCAAGCATAGCTTACCGCACCTGCGAGCGAGCCCGCCCAGACCTCCGCCCCCCCGGCATTAAGGCGGGCATCGGCCGGAGGCGGCAAAGCGCCCTTGTCGTTCCAGACTTTGCGTTCGTAGTTTTGCACGCCGATAAAGTCGCAGGTCCGGGCGGCGAGACGCAGCCATTCACCATAATACCGCTCGCGGATCGTATCGCGCATCGAGTGCTTGCCGATGGCCTGGTCATCAAGGATCGCAAGGCTTACGCCGACATCAAGATCGCTGCGCACCGCCTTGATCGCAGCCGTGCCCCGGCGATGGGCTTCCATCATGTTGGCACGATAGGTCTTGGGGTCCTTCACATAGAGCGTGACTCCCGGCGTATAGAGCGGCACTCCGAGCTGCTTCGCCGCCATCTCCTGCGTAGCGCGATCCCCGGCAAGGAGCTCCGGCGGCAGGATCTCACCAATCACGCCGGCAAGATTGGGCTCGTTCAAAGTTGTCGCCAGGGCAATGCCCTCGGCCAGATGTCGAGCGGCACGTTCGCAGAATCGCGCGAACAGCGCAGGAGATTCAGGATTGTGCCAGCCCCCTTTCGCCGCAAACCAGCGCGGCGTGGTGAAGTGGTTGAAGGTGACAACGGGGTTGAGCCCGCGCGCGCGGCAACCGTCGATCATCGCCTTGTAATGATCGAGCATGGCGTTGGAAAAATACCCCTCATCCGGTTCGATCCGTGCCCATTCAAGACTGAAGCGATAGGAATTCAGGCCCATGCCTTTCACGAGATCGAGATCGACCGGCCACAGTTCGAGGCTGTTGGCGGCATCGCCTGACCGATCGGCAAAGATCGTACCGGGCACATTTTCGATCACCCACAAGTCGGCGTTGAGGTTGTTGCCCTCCACTTGGTGTGCAGCCGTGGCGGCACCCCACAGGAAGCCCTGCGGGAAGTGGGGATCGACCGGTCGCGGCTTTGCGGCACGAGCCAGCGCAGTGCCGTCAATCGCCGCGGTCGCGCCGAGTGCGGCTGCTGATGCGATGAGGCTGCGACGATCGATCATATTCACTTATCCTTGTTCTGCATTGTGAGCAGCCCTTGTGTCCGCATCCAGAGGTACATCAGGTCCAACCAACTTTCTTCAGGTGAGCCCACAGGGCCAGCACCGAATCCATGGCCGCCCGATGAGAACAGATGAAACTCAATCGACTTCCCCTTGGCACGATAGCTTTCCAGCAAGGGCAGACCCGTCTGGCGAGCGAGAAGGAAGTCATCGGCCGCAATGGCAACAAACATCGGTGGGGCATCGGCCGGGACGACCATCGGCCCCATGTTCGGGTAAATAGGTGCAACGAAATCAGGCTTGTCGGCCGCGCCCTTCTCGACGACGCTGCGGGACAGGAAACCACCGGCGGAAAATCCCATAAAACCCACACGACTGGGAACGATGCCGTATTCTGCCGCATGGTGGCGCACGTAGCGCAGCGCGGCCAGTCCATCGGCCAGCGCCTGGGCCGGCGTGTCCGACGGCGGAGAAAGAACGCTCTTCTGTCCGGAAATCATCTTGTCGAGTTCGCTCACGAAGAGCTTCTGATCCGGTGGCGTCGGCAAAGTGCGATATTTCAGGACAAAGGCAGTCACGCCATGATTGGCGAACCAGCGGGCGACCTCCCAGCCCTCCTTGTCCATCTCCAGGCCGAGGAATGCACCGCCGGGCGCGATAATCACGCTTGCAGGAGAAGGCTTGCCAACCGGCCGGAACGCGGTCAGCGTCGGCTGTGTCACGTTGCGAACGGCATAGCGGCCGGTTTCGTTCAGATGCCAGATCTCGCGATCAACTTTCTCGGCCGTTGGCAGGACAACGGTATTGGGCTGCGCAGGAGCCGCAACCGTTTCAGTCGGAATGCCGGACTGCGCCTGGACGCCAGACAAAGGGGCCAGAACGGCCAGGCAAGCGCCAGTCAGTGCCAGCCGGATTTTGCGGTAACGAATCAGACGCATCCTTTTCTTCATCAACAACGGATTGGCGTTGCACAAATCGAGAGCCGCAGGGGCCACCGCAGCTCGGCGGCCCCTGCTCCGTTCACAGGCGTCAGAAATTGACCCCGGCGCGCACTCCGATGGTTCGGACCGAATCAAAGCTGAAGCGCTGATTGAGCGTCAGCACTGGATCGGCAGTTCCAACCGGGTTGGCGTCGCCGCCATCCGAACCGATCGAGATCGGGCGGACCTCATTTGTGCAGTTCTTGCAGAACAGGCTGATGGTCCAGTTGTTGGCCTTCAGGCCCGCGCGCAGGTCAATCGTATCCCAGGTGGGGATAGTAAATGCCGCGCCGATGCCCCCCGACTGCGGCGAACGGTGATAGTAGCCGACCCCGAACTGCGCTTCGAGGGAATCCGAGATCGGAGCGGCATACTCCGCGCCAAGCGCTGCGGTGAAGCGCGATGAAAGCGGCAACCGGTATCCCTTGGCGTTGAACGTACCGACGAAGTCAGGCAGCGACGAATTGATGTCGGCCTTGCAGCCGTCCGTCGTCTGCGTCGGGAAGCACTGGGCGCCCGGATAGTCATTGAACCTGGCATCGACGTAAGCCGCCGAACCGGAGAGGGTCAGTCCGTCGAAAGGATGTGCCTGGAACGAGAAGTCAACGCCCTTGGTCGTGGCAGTGGCCGCGTTGCTCAGCACGAACGTGCGAAGCGACTGGACGAAGGCCTGAACCTGCAGGTCGTAGAATTTGGTGTAGAAGCCCGACAGGCTGAACGTCACGGCGCCATCAAGCGCCTTGCCCTTGACGCCCAGCTCGCCCCCGCGCGAAATCTCCGGCCGCACCGCCAGCTCGGCATTCGGCGCGGGTGACGTATTCGAGAAGCCCGGTCCCTTGAAGCCTTCGCCATAAAATCCATAGACCATGAGGTCAGGCGTCGCTTGCCAGTCAACGCCAACCTTGTAGCTGAGATCGGTGGCGTCTGTGCTTTCGTTAGATACGTTCTGGGGCACGCCCAGAGTCACGAAGTACTGACCGAAGTTCTCCTGCAGCGCGATCCGCGCCTTTTCATAAGTCAGGCGCGCGCCGGCAGTCAGCTTGACCGTATCTGTCACCTGGTAGCTCAGCTGGCCGAAGCCGGCATAGCTGTTCTGCTTCAGTCGGTAGTCATAGTCCTGCCCGAGGAAGGAAGTGTTGCTGACGCCGCACGCCGGCGGCGGACCGGCCGTAACCGTTGCGCCGATACAGAACGGGAAGCCTATCGCCACGAAATCCGGCACGCCGTTGTTACCGCCGCGGAAGCCATCGGCCGTGGAGCTGGAGTGGAAGTAATACAGGCCGAACTGGCCCGAAAGTGGATTGCCGCTGGGCAACGCAAGGCGCAACTCCTGAGAGTACTGATCATACTTCTGGTCGGAACTGTTGTAGCTGAAGAAGTTGAAGGGCGTCTGATCGGAATCGAACTGATAGTTACTCTTCGCCTCCTTCCACGCGCTGATGCTGCTCAGTTCCATGCCATTCGGGAATGTGAGACTAATATTGGCCTGGATTCCACCGGTCCCGCTGTCGCGATAATTGGGTGCTTCTGCTGCGAAGTTAAGGTTATCCTCACCTGCGACAAGACCGCGGGCCGGATATTGGCTGCCGGACCCGAATTCGCGGAAGGTAATGTCGTAGCGGCCAGTAATGCCACGCTGGAGGTTGTAGTCCCCGATGACGTAGATCGAAAGGTTGTCAGTCGGCTCGAACAGCAACTTGGCGCGAAGGCCCACATTTTTCAGACCGAGGTCATTACGCACGGCGGGATTTACGTTCGAGACGGTAATCGGGTCCTGATCGCTGTAGATCGCGTTGAAGCGCAGGGCGGCCCTGTCCCCCATCGGCAAATTCAGTGTCGAGCGCAACTGATAGCCGGTGCCGTTGTCGCCCGGACGTTCGCGTTGCACCAGTTCGCCATCGGCGCTGAACGACATCTCGCCCAGTTTCGGCTTGTTGGTGGTTATGTTGACGAGACCGGCCGAGGCGTTCTTGCCGAAAAGCAGCCCCTGCGGCCCATTCAGCACTTCTACGCGTGCAACGTCATAGAACGCGTTCGACGCAAACTCGCGATTACCCAGCACCACGTCGTCGACCACTTGCGAGACGCTTGCTTCGACCGTGTTGGCAAAAGTAGCGGTACCGACGCCGCGTACCGAGAATGTGTTATCCTGCGCGACCTGCAGACTGGGGGCAAGCTTCGTCACGGCGGAGAGATCGTTTGCGCCGCGCTGGATAAGCTGGTCCGAACTCACGACGGTCACGCTGACCGGAACCTTGAGCACGTTCTCACTACGGCGCTGGGCAGTAACGATGATGTCGCCGATCGCACCTTCCTCAGGCCGCTGTTCTTGCGCGAATGCGGGCATGGATGAATACAGCGCAATGGCGGCAATAGACGCCGACTGCACGAGCCGTATCTTCTTGACTGACTTCATAAATCTCTCCTCCTCTGAACATTTCCGCGGATGTCTTCTTCTTGCCTGGCCGGTCCGCGCATCCGGCAGTCCCCTCAATCAGGGCATGATAATCGTTGCATGGCGTTCGTTGCGGACAATCACCGGCTGGAACTCCGGCGGGAAATAAGGGTGTCGATATCGGATGGCACTACCGACCAGATGTACGCCTCGCGCCAGGCCACCGGGCTTTGGCACGACGACAGTAAAGTAGTCGCCCACATAGAGCCGGGTCTCTGTCGCGTCGTCAAGCTCAGCATGCGTGTATTCATGCTCGCCCAGCCGGAATAGATTGTTCTCGGCCGGGTAGAGTATGCCATCGACGGTAATGTCGACACCTTCAATCAGGCTGAGACGCGAGGACCGGTAGTTGGCCTGGCGGATGCGCACCTCGAAGCCGGCCCTTGCATTCTCTGGGCCAAAGTTGCGAAAGCCCGTGCTCTGGATATGGGAGCGTTCAAGCATGTGCCGTCTCCGCGTTGGCAGCGTCATATTCATCTTCCAGCATGCGGATCAGCGCATGCTGACGGCGGACCTGCTCGATCGCGACCCACGGATCGCGCGCGCCCTCGTATTCGCTGGACAGATAACCGGAGTAGCCGAGCTTCTTCAGCATCGGCACTATGCGCTCCCACGGAATCTGGTGGTCGTGCAGGTTCTCGTCAATATCGTGAAACTTCGCCTGGATAAAGGGCACGTACTGAATCACGTCCTCAAGGTGTTCGACCGGCACCTTGATGCCGTTGAGAAAACTCAGGGCGCCCTTCTTGATCTCCTCCGTCTCGCCGCCACCCCATTTGTGGATCGGACGGTCCTGAAAGATGCCAGTGTCGATCATCAAACCGAAGTTCTTCGTGCCGGTACGTTCAATGAAATTCACATAGGCTTCAGTAACCGGATGGCGGATCGGCGTTGGCGAATGAATTTCGGGCAGTATCACCAGATCAAGCTGAGCAGCGAGATCGAGGTTGCGCTCCACCGCGCCCTCCCAGATCGGATCGGGTGTCAGCTCGTGGTCGATCACACCGAATTTCGGGCGGATGAACCTGAAACCCAGTTTGTGTGCCAGCCGCAGGTCTTGCTCAATCTGGGCAGCGCCCTCCTCGACGCTCATGTTGCGGCCGATCTGGATACGCGTATCGACCCAGCAGGCGAAATTGGTCGGCTCAAGCTTGTAACGGTCGAGCTGGGCGAACCAGTGGTCCATCCACGCTGCCGGCGGCTCAGGATATAGCGGCACGGTTGTCTCGCCCAGAATCTCGACACCCGTCGAGCCGGTGTCCGCGACATGCTCAAACGCGTCATCCAGCGTCATCACCGTCCCGAAGTCATCAGTGTAGCTGTAAAGCGAAACACCGTAGCGGAAGCTTGCCACCACTCTCTCCCTCTCGCACAGACTCAATTGATCGATGCTTAATATGACCCCTTATTAAGCGCTGCTCGATTTCGTGGCAAGCAACGAATTAAGTGGCGCTTAATAAGCTGGTGACACACTTGTGGAAGCGGAGAAAAGGTCACATAGGTGTGGCATGGGAACAAAGGCCTTTAACCGTGAAAGGCGCGGAAAACCGTCACATCGTGAAGACCTGCGGGCGGAGCTTCTGGCCGCGGCAGTATCTTATGTGATCCGCGAAGGACATGAAGGCCTGTCCATGCGCAGACTGGCCGAAGAGGTCGGAGTCTCCTCTGCGGCACCCTATCATCACTTCCCGGATCGCCGAGCTCTGCTCACCGCTGTTGCACTGGAAGGCTACCGGCAGATGTTCGATGAAACCGCTGTCGGCGATTCCGATCTCAAGCCAACCGATAAGGGCGAGGACACCACCCTGTTCAAGACTTTCATGGGGTTCATCAGATTTGCGCGCGGGAACCCCAACCTCTTCACGCTAATGTACGAGAGCGAGCTTGTACGGCCGACGCTTTCACCCGAACTGGCCCAAGCGCAGGACTTAGGCTTCCAGTCACTTCGCCGCGAAGTCGCCCGCCGTGCACTGCATCTTTCCGAAGAGGAACGCGCCGTTCGCATTGCCACGATTTGGAGCGCGATCTTCGGCTTCGCACTTCAATCGAATCGCGCGATGCTCCGTGCGCATCCGTTGGAGCCGGCGCCGGATGACCTGGCACCGCAAGTTGTCCGACAGGCGCTACGCCTGCTTGCCTGATTTGCGGTTATATATTTGTAACGATGTGAATTAAGCAGCCATCCATTCGAGTTGCCCTCCACGGCCATCGAAGGCCCCTTTGCAGCAACTCAAGGTCCGTGTGACGGTCAAGCATGGCAAACGGAACCGGTCACCGGATCAGGATATGCGGAGCATCCTATACTGCACGCTCAAAGCCGGGCGCGCAATTCCGCTTCGGTGACGATCTCGATTTCGCCGCCAGCGTCGCGCAGTTTTTCAGCCTTGCGTTGCTCTGCCTGCGCCGCCTCCCAGCAACCGAAAGGCTGGTGGGTGCTTACGACAAGCATCGTCGTGGTCGAGCTGACCCTTGAAACCACGCGTGCGCCGTGTGCCGCCAAAAGCTCGGCCAAGGCCCCATCCCGCCGTTCGCCCAGGATTGCGATGCGATGGCCTTTCAGGGGGCCAGTGTCGGCGGCGCGCGGAGCTTTACCGGGTTTTGCGGGCTTCGCCAGCCAGCCTTGCAAGTCGATACCAGTATCCTCGATCGCTCTGACGATCACTTCGCCCGCAGCCCGCGCATCGCTGAGCGCATCGTGATGGCGGTGGTGGATTTTCAGATGTTGGGCGAGCGTGTTGAGGCGGTGATTGGGAAGCTGCGGCCACGCCCGCTTGGCCACGCGAACACTGTCCAGCCAGGTCGTTTCGATATAGGGTAGGTTGCCGATCTGGCAGGCTGCAGCAAGGGCGCCCTTGTCGAACCCTGAATGTGCAACCGTGACCCGACCGGTCAGATGCTCAACAACGATGCCATGAATACCGCTGAAGGTTGGCTTGCCTGCAACATGCACCGGCGAAATGCCATGTATGCCAATGTTGAATGGGGAGAATTCATCTTGCGGATCGATAAGCGTTTCGTAAGCGAAAACCTCTTGTCCGTCCCGAAAGCCGACAATGCCGATCTGGCAGATGCTGCCGACCCGCGCACAGGATGTCTCGACGTCGACCACGACGAAGTCCGGATTTTCGCCGATCGACGCATCGTCCGAAGCAAAGGGATCGTTTGGTTCAGAAAGCTTCATGGCGATCCCATAGCAGCTCGGCCTTCACGGCGCGATGGTGCCCGATGCAATGGACGAGACATGCAAAACCTCACACGGCCCCCCACCGAAGCGAGAGAATCTGCAAAGCCCTCGATATGGCCGGAATGATGACAGCGTGCCAACATTGCCTCAATCGCAAGACAAGTTATGATGCCCGATATGCAAGATCGACAGGATCACTTCGCCTACTGTGTCCAGCTTCTTGGTGGGACAACAGCTTTTTGCAGACGCCTCAGGATAGATGAGCGCGCCGTCCGGCGGTTCGTCAATGGCGAGCGGCCAATCAGCGACGGTCTTCTGCGAGACACCGCGAAGGCATTAAGCGAGCTTGCCACACAAGCCAACGCGGCTGCAGAAACGATCTGTGCCAATTTGCCTTCTGAACCCGGCAGTGCCTGATCGGCGCAACCTGAATTGATCATTGCGCCAAGGGGATAAGCGCGATCCGAGCCTGAAACCCTACTCTCTGGCCGCGCTGTTTTTCATTTCCAGGTAGACTCTCTCTCGCTCGTCAGGCGCCAAAGACAAAAGATGGCGGCTTGCCTCCTTGTAGCTCAGAAACGGCTGACCATCGACGATGATGGGAACTGTGCGGCCATTGTAGATCCTGCGCAGCAACCGCCGCTGCGATCTACCGAGCATATGGTCACATTCTTCGGTAATGGTGATGTCCTATCCTGGAAAACGTTTGCCGGCTGTTACCATCGCCAATCCAAGTAGGCGAGCCCACTTGCGCGGACAGATTGCTCCTTCCCTTTAGCGAAGGACAGAGCTGGCCTGAAGATCTGGAAACTAGGAGAGCTCACATGTGTTCACGCCATTGCTAGACAGAGTCTTACCGGGCCAAGGCCAAGCCAAGGATGGCACGGACGTTAGGGCCAAGAAACACGCCAACCATGCGAATTTGGTCGTAGGTTCAACGCTGAGAGTGAGTCAGATGGCCTGCATTGATACCGGCACCACTTTCCCATTCGATCGATACCCGTCGAAGGAAATTGAAGCCATTCTTAAGAAACAGGCACGCATTCCAGTTTTCGGCCTTCGACACAATCAAGGCACCACGTGCATTCCTTGTTGGAATCGTTGCACGAGAAGCACGGCCAGCACCCGGCACAGCAGTGGCGACGTATGGAGGGGCCTCAGATCGCTACCGAGCTATTGTGGCCGGCCAGGAGACGCCGCGCGCGCCAGGGCACCGAGCGCAGGTCTTTCATTTGGCTGCATTTGAAAGCATCAAAGTCGATGGTGGTCTCACAGCCGAACACCTGTCAGACGCTTTACGCCCAACGTTGCCTTATAGACGATGAACTTGCCTGAGTGGCAACCGCTGGATTCCTATGCAGCGGCCTAAACCTGAGCAACGGCACTGACAAAGAATCCTCTCATCGCCAGCGCCGTCGTCACAGCAAACTATCTCTGAATTCCGGAAGCAGCCATCGTCTCTCTCTCGTCACAATGGTTCTGCTGTTCGGTTATTGATCAGGCATCGATCGGTCGGGCGAAAACCCGCGCGGCGAGTGCGCCGAGCAGTGCGGCAACGCCAAGTGCCAAGAACGCTCCGCCAATTCCGCTTGTAAATGCACCAACGCCGGTAACCAGTAGCGGGCTGGTGAACTGTCCGAGGAAGAAGCACGCGCTCCAGATCCCCATTCCGCGGCCACGGTGCTGCGCCGGAAGCCCGTTCATCGCCCACAGCACCAGAGCAGGGATCAGGATCCCGGCGCCAAGTTGTTGCAGACAAGCAGCCAGCGTCATGACCTGCTCGCTGCGGGCCAGGCCGATTCCGGCCATTCCTGCTCCCATGAGCGAAAGGAAAATGGCAATCTGCCATGAGGAGGGCAACTTTGCGGAGATGGGCTTGAAAAGCAGGCCGCCGAGGAACACGCCGATGTTGGCGATGCCGATCAGCATCCCGACAGTTTCTGGCGACGTCACACCAATTCCGCCGAACGCCAATCCAACCTGTACGATATAGACATAATACAGGCTTGCCGACACGAGGGTCACAGCACCGGAAAGCACGACGTGGCGAACGGGAAACGCAGCGCCATTGTCATGCGAACCGCGTGCATGCTCGACGTCCGGCTCATAGATGAATGCCAGCATCGCTAAAAAGATCGGCAGTGCGACGGCGTAGATCAGGAAGGGCACGTGCCAGTTGATCGCCGCCAGATATCCGGAAAATGTCAGGACCGAAACGCCGAACACGGGGCCGACCGCGGCCTGGAACATCAACCATGTCCGGCGCTGATCCTGCGCATAATAGTCACCGATCAGAGTATTGGTGACAGTCAGGATCGCCGCTTCACAGAGCCCCAGAGCCAATCGGGATGCAAAGATTGCGGTGAGGTCAGACAGAAAATACGGCGCAACACCGACAATACCGTAGATGAAGGTCGACACCAGCAACAGCCGGCGCCGGCCATACCGGTCCGCGAGCCACCCCATGAGCGGAGAAAACAGCGCAATCATCAGGCCCGGCGCGGTGACGGCCAATGGCACGAGCGTCGTGGCGCCGGGCACCGATGCAAACTGCTCGATCATCCGCGGTACGACCGGCGCCAGGGCAACAATCGCAAGGATAGGCAGGAATCCTGCCAGCACCACGACGATGCCCTGGCCTGCTCCTGCGCGTTTCTGCGTCGGCGGCGCAAATTGCGGCTGCCTAATGGCTGTCACGTCCCGCTCTCCCCTATACTCTTTCTGAAGGTCAGATAATTATCGTGATCTTGCGGTTGTCCCGCACGAACGTCGGTTGAAACTGCGGCGGAAAGTAGGGATGCCGAAAGGCAATCTCGCTCGACACATCGTGCACGCCCGCCTGCAATCCCTCCGGTCGCTTGATCAGCACGGTCATGTAGGTGCCAACTTCCCAGCGATCTTCGGTGGCAGCAAGCAGTTCAGCATGCGTGTATTCGCGGCCCCCAACGACGAACCGGTTATCGACCGATCGGTAAGTCTCTCCATCGACCGTGATGTCGATGCCTGCCAGCAGACTGAGACGCGTCCCACGATAGTTTGGCTGGCGCAGACGGACCTGAAAACCGTCATAGGCACCGGGCTCCCCAGTATTGCGAAAGCCGCTGCTCTGGATGTGGGTGCGTTCAAGCATCGAGCTTCTCCTGCGCGGCTTCTGCTTCGCGTTCGAGTTTACGGATGAGACAGTGCTGGCGGCGCACCTGTTCAATTGCGACCCAGGGATCGCGCACGCCTTCATATTCGCTGGAAAGATAGCCCGTATAACCGAGCTTCTTCAGCATCGGGATCACCTTCTCCCAAGGAATGTGGTGGTCGTGCAGGTTCTCGTCGATATGATGGAACTTGGCCTGAATGAAGGGCACGTACTGGATCACGTCGGCAAGGTGCTCCACCGGCACCTTGATGCCGTCCAGGAAGCTCAGAGCGGCAGCGCGGATTTCCGGAGTCTCGCCGGGCCAATAGGGCAACGGCCGGTCCTGGAAGATCCCAGTGTCGATCATGATGCCGAAATTCTTGGTCCCGGTACGCTCGATGAACTCGATGTAGGCATCCGTGACCGGGTGCTTGATCGGGGTCGGAGAGTGGATTTCCGGGACGATCACGATACCCAGCTTGTTCGCGAGATCGAGATTGCGTTCGATCGTCGCTTCCCAGATGGGATGGGGCGTCAACTCTTCGTCGATCACGCCGAACTTGGGTCGAATGAACTTGAACCCGAGGCGATCTGCAAGCCGTAGATCCTGCGCGACCTGCGCAGCCCCCTCCTCGACGCTCATCGTATGATCAAGCGTCAGGCAGGTGTCGAGCCACGAAGCCATGTTGGTTGGCTCGAGCTTGTACTGGTCGATCAGGGCGAACCACTTGTCGAGCCAGGCGCTGGACGGTTCGGGGTATCCGGCAATGTTGGCTTCGCCGAGGATCTCGATGCCGGTGGATCCTGTCTCAGCGACATGATCGAAGGCATCTTCCAGGGTCATGACCGTACCGAGGTCATCGGTGTAGCTGTATAGCGACACGCCGTATTTGAAACCGCTCATAGCGCGGGCTCCTTCACTCGCTTGTGGACCGGGACATAAGGCTCGCAATCTTCGATCTCGGCCAGCTGCGATAGGATATGTGCCGGCATTTCATCGCCGACCATCTTCTGGAGAAATGGCGTGTTGTCGAACACCCAGTCTCGAAGCGGCCGCAGGAACGCCGGGCAATGATGGAAGATCTTGCCGGTGAAATAGGCACCTTGGGTAATCTGTACGGTGTGGGGAATTCGCCGTGTTTCGAACGCGACGAGTGCCGATCGAACTGCAGCCGTATCGGACAAGGATACCGCGTCCAGTTCACGCGCCACGAAGTAGCCGTCTTCGATAGACATGCCTGCGCCGTAGGCCGCATAAGGCGATGTCGGGTGGGCTGCGTCACCGACCAACGTGATACGACCTTTGCTCCAGGCCTTGAGAGGCGGCCTGTCGCGGATTTCCCACCGCTGCATGTGCTCGAGCGGAGTGGCCTCGATCAGATCGCGCACGGTCTTCGAAAAGCCCTTTGCGCGGGTCCGACAGAAGCCGATAAGGTCCTCCGGCGGGGGCGCGTCAGGGTCGCATGCTTCCAGCACCCACCATTCGTACCCCCATTTCCCCTCATGGCGGATCGGCGTGTAGCTGACCTGCGTGGTTCGATTGTGCGCGAGAATGCCAACTCCCTGCGGCTCTTCGTCGAGGAAGAGGTAGCCGCCGACGAGGTGCAAACGCTGATGGCGAATGGGCTTGTCACCCCACAGGTGCTTGCGCACGAACGAGTTGATGCCATCGGCGCCGATGAGCACGTCCGCGTCGTGGCTGAGACCATTGGCGAACTTGAGCCGAACGGAATTACCCTTGTCTTCGATGTGAGTGAGCTGATGATCCAGCTTCACCACGCCCGGCGGAATCGCGTCGATCATGCGCTGGTAAAGACCCCAGCGCAGCAGGCCGATAAATCCGCCTCCGTACTCCGCCTCGACTTCAGCCGGCAGCTGGACGTCAGCGCGACGCTTGCCCCTGGAGTTCTCGAAGTACGTGTGACACGGCGCACCGAGATCCTCGGTATCGACGCCGATGAGCTTCAGCACCTTCTGTGGCGGCGGCCACAGGTTGAGGATGTTGCCAGCCGCCCGAATTTCCTTCGCGCGTTCGAACAACGTGACATCGAAACCGAGCCTGATCGCAGCAAGAGCAGCGGCCATACCGGCGGGCCCTGCGCCAACGATAGCAATGCGGCCTTTGGAGCCGTTCATCCTTCTTCCCTTCCGAATCACTTGCAATTTCAGCGGTGCTTAGATTCATCTAAGCGACGCTCAAATTGGTGACAAGCCTCAATTTGAAAGCTTGCCGGTCAAAGGAAGGTTGCTAGGGGTTTGAGGCATGGGAAAAGTGAGGAAACGCAATGGCGCGCGCTAAGAGCTACCACAAGGAAGACCTGAGGCGCGACCTCCTGAAGGCTGGCCGCGAATTCGTCTCACGGAACGGACATTTGTCGCTTTCTCTTCGATCGCTCGCGCAACAGGTCGGCGTTACTACCGCCGCACCCTATCACCACTTTTCGGATCGTCGGGCCCTTCTCCTTGCGCTCGCGATGGAAGGCTTTGAGGATCTGATTGGGCGAGCGCAAGCGATCGACGCCAAGGCCCTCTCGCCCCTCGATCAATTGATAATGATGGGGCATTCGTTCCTCGATTTCGCTGCCGAGCAGCCCCGCATGCTTGAACTGATGTATGAGAGCGAATTGACCATCCCGACGCTTGATCCGGCTTTGCTCGAGTATCAGCAAAGAGGGTATCAAGCGTTGCTGGGAGCAATCACGAAAGCGATGCCCGACGCCCCATTCGACGATAGATCCATGCGCGTGATGGGGTTCTGGTCCACGATCTACGGGCTTGCACTTCTGCGCAACAAGCAACTGATCCAGCCCTATGAGCCTGAAAGCAGGGAATCAGCAGACATCGATCGAACCGTGGTAGCGCGTAGCGCAAGGGCTGCACTCGGAGAGTGACAAGATGCAAACCGCTCTCACAGGGTTCAAGCCATGGACGTCCACTTCTTGCGGCAGAAACTCCGGCCATTGCTCCTTCCGTTCAAGAGACTCCTTTTCTGTAAGCCGGCAGCGGCCGACGTGGTCATAAAAAGGCGCGAGAACTTGCAGCCTCTCAACACATTCGAAGAATGCCGGTATTCACAAAAGCACGCAGCCTTGGTTGGCATACTGTGAGCACGGACCAATACGATACAACGCACGCATGAAATGGCATTCGGATCAGGGAGCCAGGTTCGAATACATCCGTTCGCAAAGACGATTGAGGTCGTCGATTTCCTGATCGGCTACATCGTGAAAAGCCTGCCGCCCGATCCGACTGACCTTCTCCTGCACGATTTCCAGCAATTGGCTGCCCCGCTCCGACAGCATGACTTCAGTCGAACGGGCGTCCTCCGCCGAGGGCTGGGTGGTGATCAACCCTTCGGCGGTCATGCGCTGGATGATCTTGGCCATGGTGGAGACCTTGGTGACAGCTTCCATCGACAGTTGCGTGATGGTGCACTTGTCATGCTTTTGAAGCAGGGCAAGCACGCGCCAGCGGGGTACGTCCACACCCAGCGGCTTCAGTGAGGCGTCCATCCGCTGCTGATAAATGGCGGTGAGGCGGGCAAGATGATAGAAAGGCCAGCTGTGGATCTCGAACTCAGTTTCCACGGGATCCATTGCGGCCGGCAGCCGCTCGCCATCATCAACCATCGACATCCCAGACAGCCTGAGCTTCCTTCCTGCACCTGCCTGCCGCGATGGCAGGCCTTTCCATTGCCTACAAAAGCGCGCCAGCCACAGCAATAGGACATCGCCCTCACGGCGAACCAGTCGGACTGTTGCCGTTAAAGCAACACCTGACAGCGGAACCGGTATGGAGCTGGCACCGATCCACGCCTTAGATAGCTGCCGTGTGATGGTCATGGGCCGTCGACATGCGCTGGGTCTTGGAGGGCAAGGGATGACTGAACGGAAGCTCTACGACGTCATCGTCATCGGAGGCGGGTTTGCAGGGCTGATCGCCACACGTGACCTCAAGGAGAAAGGCAAGAGCGTGCTCTTGCTCGAGGCGCGCGACCGACTGGGCGGACGCGCATACTTCCAGACTTTTCCGGGCACCGACAAGCAAGTCGAGCTTGGCGGAACCTGGGTCATGCCGCAATATATGAAAGAAGTGGGGCGCGAGATCGAACGTTACGGCTGGCAACTGGCAGGCAGCGAAGTCGGGCCGCTAAAGTTCCTCTGGCATTTTGGTGGCGAGGACGAAGATGCCTTTCCGATATCGCCCGACGAACGCTACGCCTTCGAGCGTGCGCTTTTCCAGATCGGCCTCGATGCGCGCCGGATCGACACGAGCCGTCCGCGCGACAAGCAAAACCTCGCTGACCTCGACATATCCGTCGCCGATTACCTGAAACGAATGGATCTGCCCCAGCGGGTTTATGATCTCATTTCCGCCTATGCCCGGATCGGCTCAGGCGCTGCGGTCGAAGACTGGTCAGCGCTGATGGCCCTTTCGCTCGTGGCCGCTTACGACAACAGTCCATACGCATGGTTCGCATCGGTGACGACCCGTTTCCGCGACGGCACTGCCGAACCGGTCGCGACCCTGGCTGCAGGCGCCGAAACCGTCCGGCTCAACTCGGTCGTCACGTCGATCGAACAGACTGCCCATGATATTGCCGTCACACTCGCAAGCGGTGAGCGGTATGCGGCCGGCGCGGCGGTGCTGGCCGTGCCGGTAACACTGTGGTCAACGATCACCTTCTCTCCCCCTCTCAATGTTGCCAAGCGCGATGCCGCTGAACGGGGCCATGCCGGTCGCATGGGCAAGGTCTGGATCATGGTAGATAACCTGGAGGAGGACATCTCCTCTTTCGGCGGCGATACAGACCTGTTGTTTCTGCAGACCGAATACCGCCTGCCTGGCCGGAGCATACTCGTGGGCTTCACATCACCACCAAACCTGATCGACGTAGCAGACCACCAGGCGGTCGTGCGAGCGGTTCATCAACATGTTCCCTCGGCAAATGTCATCGCCACCTTTGCACACGACTGGAGCGCCGACCCCTTTGCGCGCGGAGCCTGGGTGGCGAGCCCGGTCGGCCAACTCTCGCGCCATGCAACGGGGTTACGCAGTCCGGAAGGACGGCTCAGCTTCGCGGGCTCTGACCTGGCGATGCGGTGGATAGGTTGGATCGACGGCGCCATCGAAACAGGTCACCAGGCTGCTGACGAAGCAGCGACTCATTGTAAACAGCAATAATCGGAAATCGAACGAGTTACGCACCGGTCTCGTGCGGTAACGAGGCTCATACAAGCAGCTCGGCGAAACCGGCTATCCGTAAGCCCACATGCGTCCGCGGAGCCAGAGCGATGGCATTTGAGCCGGGACAGGCTGGTCACACACCCGATGGCAAATGAGCCGCGCCCAAGACTGAGCCTCACAGCCTAAAGGCTGTGGGCAATCCAGATCTTCTGTCCGGTCTCATCAAGATTGCCCGAGACACGAACCTTGTCGCCCGCCTTCATATCCGCTGCGGCAAAGCAGATGACATGAATGCCGCAGTCCAGATCGGCCTTGGCGATATACAGCGGCAGCTTGCTCGCGAAACGCGGTTCATTACTGCGCCACAAGGTCGTCACGGCAAGAATGGTGCCGGTGTCGACCACAGCACTGTCCACCAGATCATCCGACAGGCAATTACGGCATACATCGCGTCGCGGGTATTGAAGTTGGCCGCAGGTCTGGCAGGATTGCACGTCGATCATCGGCCTGCCCCTTCCAGGATAACCGCTCCAGTCGCAAGGCAGCGGTCGTGAACCACCATGCCGTAGCCGCTCGCGAGCGCAATGTGCGCATCGGCGACGCGATGGCCCAAGGTCTGCCCGGTTATTTGCCGCAGCGCCTCGACCACTGGCAGGAAGCCACCTGCCGCACCAGCCTGCCCGCATGATAGCTGCCCACCGCAGGTATTGACCGGCAGGTCGCCATCGACCCGCAGTGAACGAGACCGAAGCAATTGCGGAGCTTCACCCTTATCGCAGAATCCCAGATCCTCCAGTTGCATGGCGACGATCACAGGATAATCGTCATAGACCTGCACGCAGTCCACCTCGTTCGGGCCAAGACCGGCCTGCGCATAAAGCTGGTCACGATCCTGCAACCAGCCCCCCCGCGTAGCCACTGGATCGGAGAAAAAGGCATTATGACGCTCGATCGCCCCTTTAATGATCGCATGGGGCAGACCCAGGCTTGCCGCTTTCTCCTGCGACATGACCAGAAAGGCTTCTGCCCCAGCGCAAGGCATCACGCAGTCGAACAGGTGCAGCGGTTCAGCAATGGGCGGCGCTGCAAGATAACCGTCAAGATCCAGAGGCTTGGATCCCAGCAGCGCATTGGCATTGCCTTGCGCATTGGCACGCTGGGCTACGGCGATCGCACCGAAATCTGCGCGGGTCGCACCGAATCTCTGCATGTAGTTGGCAGTAATTAGGGCAAATACCCCGTTAGGCCCTGGCGCGCCGTACGGTCGGGCCGACTCATCGGAGAACCGACTGAAATTGGCGACCAGTTTCGAAAAACTCTCGGGGTTGGCCGTGTCGCCCGCGATGCAGGCGACCACGTTGGCATCGCCCGATTGAATGGCACGGGCTGCGCGGCGCAGGGCCATCACCCCACTCGCACCACCGGTAGGCAGCCACTCGATCCAGCGCGGAGACATGTCGAAATGCTCGGTCAGCGCAACGGTAGTATCGTTCCCCATCGTGAAGGAAGTCGCGGCAAGGCCGTCGATCTCCTCCTTGCGCAGCCCGCTCTGCTTGAGCAGCTCGCGAAGGGCGCTGCCGATCCACCACGGCGCGGCCCTGTCGCTGAACCGGCTGTACGGGACCGTTACAGGCACCGCTACGGCAACGCCGGCGAAATCCTGCACGCTCGTCATGCCTTATGCCGCCTGGCGTCGCGAATGAGCTTGTAGCCTGCTGCTTCGCGGTCCCAGGCATCGACCGTAATGCCTTCTTCACGCAATTTGTACTTCTGCACCTTGCCATTCTCCGTCCGGGGCAGTTCGTTCACGAACCGCACGAAACGCGGAACCGCATAATAGGCCATTCGCGGCTGGCAGAAATCCAACAATTGCTCATGTGAAAGGTCGGCACCTTCGGTCAGCACCACAGATGCCATCACTTCGTCCTCACCGTGTTCGGAGTCGACCGAATAGACTGCTGCAATCGCCACCGCAGGATGGCTCAACAGAACCTGCTCGACCTCGTAGGCGGAGATATTCTCACCCCGGCGTCGAATGGCGTCCTTGATCCGGTCCATGAAGTAGAAGTAACCTGCCTCATCGCGATAGACACGATCGCCGGTATGGAACCAGAGGTTGCGCCAGGCTGCAACGGTCTGTTCGTGCAGATGGAAATAGCCGCTTGATGTCGAGAACGGCTGCTCCGGCCGAATGAGCAATTCACCGGGTGTGCCGTCGGCAACCTCGTTGTCCCATTCGTCCACGACCTTCGCCTGGAACCCATCGCGCACGCGCCCCATGCTGCCGGGTTTGCCCTCGGCCACCTTGTCCCCGATCACGAAGCAGGTTTCCGTCGATCCGTAGCCATCAACCAGGCCGATCCCGAATCTGTCGGTGAAGTCCTGGTGAAAATGCCGCGGGACGCCGGGCGCCAGCGCACGCCGCACGCGATGGCGGTTATCCTCCGGGTGCCCGGGGGTCGCCAGCAGGATGGATACCATTGCGCCGAGCAGATAGGTCACCGTCGCCTTGTGCTCGACCAGCGACTTGCTGAAGCCGCTTGCCGAAAAGCGCTCCAGAGCCACGACCGACGCGCCCGACAACATGGCCGAGAACACCGTCGCTAGCGCGTTCACATGAAAGAGCGGCAGACTGGTGAGAAGAACATCGTCGGCCGTCAGCTCGAGAATCTCGACGGAATGATGGCCCCACCAGTAGAATTGGGCGTGGGGGCAGCAAACGCCCTTGGATGGCCCGGTCGTCCCTGACGTGTAGATGATCATGGCCGTGTCCGAAGGCTGGCACGGCACAGGCTCGCGAGGTGTCGTGAGCGGCGGCAGCGGTTCGACGTCCCAGTCTGCCGATATAGCGGGAACCTCGCCCTGCTCCGGCAGAACCCACAGCGTCTCCAGTGCCAAACCCTCGCGTGCAATATGGTCCAGCGCGGGGAGGACATCGGCCTCGGCCGCCAGCAGTCGCGCGCCACTATTGGCAAGGATGTGGTGGAGCTGCGGCCCGCGTGACGCCTTGTTGATCGGGACCGCAACCGCGTTCAGCCACGCGCAGCCCAGCAGCAGGTCGAACAGCTCTACGCGATTGCCGCAAAGAATGGCGACACGATCACCCGGCCCCACGCCTGCCGCTTCAAGGACAGTCGCCATTCGGGCAGCCCTGTCTTCAAGCTGCGCAGCGGTGAGCTGGAGTCCGCTTATGCTCAGGAACGTCTTGTCGCCGCCGTCTACAGCGCACCGACGGAGCATGGCAGGGATGGTGCGCAAGGTGTTCTCAGAAACCTGTTGAATGCGCTGACTGTCTTTCATGGCCCCCCGCCTACATGTTGCTAGCGGGGCTCTGCACTGCCCCGGCAACGAAATGACTGAACGATTCTTGTTGCATATGCAAGTAAATTTCCGAAGGTGGCCTTGCTGTATCGTAACAGACTGACGAGCTTCCTTGGATCCGGTCCAGACGCCTGTGGCGCAACGCCATGTATGCGAAGGACGAACGGGCTTGTAAGGGAATGGGGAAGTTCGAAACTGCGGCCGATTTGATGGTTCAGAAGCAAGAAGTCCTGAAATCGGCCGAGAGGGCCAAAGCCGGGTGGATTCGTCGAAGCCCCATAGAGGTGAGACCAACTGCCGTTGTTTCACGGCTTGGAGCTTACCCGAGAGGATAATCTGGCCAAGCCAGCTATGAGCCTTATTATCGGCGGCGACTTGGAAGCAACTGGCGGACCCGAATGGATAGAGCTGACGCCGTCATTGTCGGGGCCGGAGTTGTTGGCCTTGCCATTGCCGAAACTCTGGCAAGACGCGGCATACCGGCGCTGATCCTGGACGGGGAACCGCATTTCGGTTCATGGACGAGCAGTCGCAACAGCGAAGTCATTCACGCGGGAATCTATTATTCTCCAGGCTCGCTCAAGGCGCGTCTTTGTGTCGAGGGGCGCGACAAGATCTATGCCTTTTGTGAAAGCTCGGGCGTACCGCACAAGCGCCTCGGCAAGATCATATTCGCGCATTCGCCCGACCAATCCGGCGAACTCGACGCAATAGAACACGCCGCAGATACTGCAGGCGCGGGAAAGCTGGAGCGTCTGACCAGCGGCCAGGCAAAGCGCCTGGAGCCCGAACTGGATGTGGCCGATGCCCTGCTTTCTCCCATGACCGGCATAATCGATGCCCATAACTATATGCTGGCACTGATCGGTTCGGCACAGGCCAGGGGCGCAAACCTCGTGTGCTCGACGAAGGTCATCCGGGCCACCCGCTCATGGGATCTGTGGCACATCTGGATCGAGGGAATGGACGCCCCGGTGCTCGAAACGCCGATCCTGGTCAATTCCGCCGGGCTGGCTGCGCAGACACTGGCGCGATCCATCGAAGGCCTGCCTGCAGACCGGGTGCCGCCGCTTCGCCTGGCGCGCGGGGTCTACTTCGCACACAGTGGCAGGCTCCCGTTCAATCACCTGATCTATCCAGTTCCCGAACCCGGGGGGCTCGGCACGCACCTCACGCTGGATCTTGCCGGACAGGCCCGTTTCGGCCCCGACGTAGAGTGGATCGACGATATCGACTACACTGTCGATCCGGCCCGAAAAGAGCGCTTCGTAAATGCAGCCCGGCGGATCTGGCCGAAGATCGATCCGGATCGTCTGCAACCTGGCTATGCCGGCATCCGGCCAAAATTGTCGGGACCGGACCAACCTTCAGCAGATTTCCTTATTGAAGGGCCAGGAGAGCACGGGCTGCCCGGTCTCGTGAATCTGTTCGGCATCGAATCTCCCGGATTGACAGCCTCCCTGGCCATTGGTGATCTTGTTGCCCAAAAACTGTCTTAAGCATCTGTAAAATAGTCAGAACTGCAAGTTCCACTTCAATGCTGCGGGACACGATCCCAGGGCGACACCGCCTTTCGTCGAACCGAACTGCAGACACTCTCATACCTACAGAAACGGTGCATCCGCTACCTGGCGCCAAGCCGTTGAAGTCACGTGATCTACCCCTGACTCCGGCGATCCCTGCAACTTGCCGCCTTCTCCGGCGTTCTAATTTGAGTACGCTAAACAAGGAGCATGGGGCATGGCCTTAGAATGTGTCGCCTATCGCGATTCCAAGGGAGGACTGCACGCCAGCCTCGAAAAAGCCACTCTCGAAGACCTTGCGGCCGTACTGGGCCGCGTCGGGGACGAGGGCGGCATGACGGCTGGCGTGGCAAAACTCATTTTCGACAAGCGCGCGGACATCGAACGCGTGTTTGCAGAGCACGATCAGCTGAACTTGCACAGTGAGCACGCGGCAACGGTGGAACGACTTCACGCCGTCTGAAAGCTTTCGAGAAAGATCCCAGAGACCCACGAAAGGCTTGTCACGGAGCGTTCGATCCTGCCTTGTACCGTCAAGGACAGGCACAGAGAGACTCGATGACTCAGAACGACGCACGGATCGTCATCTGCCCGGCATGCGCAACGGCCAACCGGGTTCCGGCCGCAAAACTGGGTGCCGGGGGCAAATGCGGCAAATGCGCTTCTCCGCTGTTCACTGGAGCGCCCCTTACGCTCACATCCGCCAACTTTGACGCCCATGCGTCGCGAAGCGACATTCCCCTGCTTATCGATTTCTGGGCTTCCTGGTGCGGCCCCTGCCGACAGATGGCCCCCGCGTTCGCCGCCGCTGCGCCGCAACTCGAACCTCACATGCGCCTCGGCAAACTGGACACGGAAGCGGAGCGCGCCATTGCCGCCCGCTACGCGATTCAGTCCATTCCGACCCTTGCCGTAGTTTCCAAAGGACGCGAAGTCGCGCGGCAGGCTGGCGCCATGCCAACGAGTGCCATCGTCGCCTGGGCAAAGAGCGCCATCGGCCGATAATTCGAATTCTCGTGGTCAAATTCCCCGCAGTTGCTTGCCTGTCCCCTTGCACCGCGACTAGATGCGCGCTCGCCTCAAGCTGCCTAAGTGCAGCGGGGCATTGTATTTTGATGTTTCGGAGAAGGATCGCCAATGGCCCTCGCACCGGGTGCGACAAGCAGCACTGACCCCCAAGTCGGCGACGAAGGCCCCAGCCCGCACATCGATGCGCCAGAACTGCGCCTCTTCGTGATGGCCCTGTTCTTCATCTTCGGCGGCATCACATCGCTCAACGACGTGCTGATCCCGAAGCTGAAGGAGCTTTTCACGCTCAACTACATGCAGGCGATGCTCGTCCAGACGGCATTCTTCGCCGCCTATGCCATCATCTCGATCCCGGGTGCGGCGCTCGTCAAGCGTGTGGGCTACATGCGCGGCGCGGCCATCGGCCTGCTGACCATGATGGCCGGCTGCCTGCTGTTCATCCCGGCCTCCGCCAGCGCCACCTTCGGCGTATTCCTTTTCGCCCTATTCATTCTCGCGGCAGGCGTCACAATCGTTCAGGTCGTCGCCAACCCACTCATCTCGCTACTGGGCCCGGTCAAGACCACCCACTCGCGCCTGACTTTCGCGCAGGCGTTCAACTCGCTGGGCACGACGATCTTCCCCTATGTCGGCACGATCATCATGCTGGGCGGCCTCGCCGCAGTCAGCGCCGCAGACCTGTCGGGCGCGGAACTCGCGGCCTATCGGGTCGCGGAAACGGCCGCGATCGAACGCGCCTACCTTGGACTTGCCGTAGCGCTGGCCGTCATTGCCGGCGTCGTGTGGTTCAACCGCAACCGCCTCAAGGGCGAGAAGCATGAAGGCGGGTCGATCCTCAGGAGCTTCGACCTCATGCGCCGCCTGCGCTTCGGCTTCGGCGCCAGCTGCATCTTCCTCTACGTCGGCGCGGAAGTCGCGATCGGCTCGTTCATCGTCAACTACATGATGCAGGAAAACGTGCTCGGCCTCACCGAACAGGCCGCCGGCAAGCTGATCCCGCTCTACTGGGGCGGTGCGCTGATCGGTCGGTTCATCGGCTCGGCCCTGCTGCGCATGGTCAGCCCGGGCAAGATCCTCAGCTTCAATGCCGCCTGCGCGATTGGCCTGATCCTGCTTTCGACGCACACCACCGGCGTGGTCTCGGGTTACACCTATCTCGCCATCGGCCTGATGAACTCGATCATGTTCCCGACGATCTTCAGCCTCGCCTGCGAAGGCCTGGGCAAGCGCGCCGCGGACGGTTCGGGCGTGATCTGCGTGATGATCGTAGGCGGCGCGGTGATCCCGCCACTGACCGGTCATCTTGCCGACGTGACCGGAAGCCTCGAGATCGCGCTCGCACTGCCGGCCCTGTGTTATGCCATCATCGCCCTGTTCGGCTGGTACGCGAGAAAACCCGTCACGGCCTGACGGACAGGATTGCCGGGCAATATCCCGTCCTTGCTGAGGCGGGATATTGTGATGGCGACGCCCAAGCCCTATCTCCGCCCGCGAAAAGCAGCCACGCGGGGATCGCCGGTACGTCATGAGCAGCACCAAGCGCCTGCTGGCATCGATTCACGATGTCGGCCCCCGGTTCGAGGCTGAGGTCGATCAGCTCGCCGAACTGCTGGAGAACCGACTGGGCCAAGGCCGCTTCGCCATGCTGGTCGTTCCCGACCACTGGGGCGCGGCCCCTCTTCGCGAAGACAAGGCATTCCAGTCCCGGCTACGCGCGTGGTCCGATAGCGGGATCGAGATGTTCGTCCATGGCTGGTTCCACCGCGACACGGCCCGGCACGTCGGCGCGGCGAGCTTCAAGGCGCGGCACATGACGGCCGGAGAAGGCGAATTCCTCGGCCTCGACGAAGCCACCGCGCTGCGCCTGATGCGAGAGGGAAAGGCCCTGATCGAAGATGCCATCGGCCGCGAAGTGGCTGGCTTCATCGCTCCGGCCTGGCTCTACGGGGAAGGGTCGCTGGCCGCACTCCGGCAGGCCGGCTTCGCCCTCGCCGAGGATCACTGGAAAGTCTGGAACGCAACTAGCGACAGGGTACTCGCCAAGGGGCCCGTCATCACCTGGGCGAGCAGAAGCACAGCGCGCACGGCCTCTTCGCTGGCATTTGCCGCTCTTGCCCGCACGGTCCTGCCCCATGCACTCGACACCGTGCGCATCGCCGTCCATCCGGGCGACGTGACCAAGCCATCTCTGCTTTCCAGCATCGACGCCACGTTGAGCCGTTTTGCCCGCAGTCACCACCCGGCGCGTTACGCCGATCTGTCCTGAGCGAGCCCGTTCCCGGCAGCAATGCCCGGATGACACTTCGGCGTCGAATTTCGATCTCTCAGATGACAGCCTGAGCTGCCGTCACAAACCGGAAATCTGGCGCCCATAGGAGCACGCCCGCAAAAGAAAAAACCTTGTCCCGCAACTGTGGACGAGGTCATTTGGCGGCGTCAGGGTGGACATGCACGGCTCTCTCAGGATCGCAGTTCCGATTCACAGTCTCGAACCTGGCGGCGTGGAGCGCGTCGCGCTGGGTCTGGCCAGTGAATGGGATCGCGCCGGCCACAGGGTCACGATCGTGCTCGGACGCTCAGGCTGCGCAAATCTGTGCAGTGCACCTGCGCTCGACTACTGGCAGATCCCGACCAGACTGCCGACGGCTTCCTGGGAAACGCCCTGGATGGTGCACAGCCTGTACAGCTTCCTGATTGAGAACCGGGTCGACGTCCTGTTTTGCCCGGGCAACACCTATGCCGTCGTTGCCGCGGCGGTGAAGCTGCTGCTGGGCGATTGCGCGCCACCGATGATCCTGAAGGTAAGCAATGCGCTCAATCGCCCGGACATGCCGCCTCTGATGCGCCGCGGTTACGACTCCTGGCTTCGCTTGCACGGGACCGTATTTGATCGCCTCGTCGCGCTGTCCGAGCCTATGCATCGCGAAATCCGTGAGCGCACTCTCGCCCTCCCCGAGCAACTGGCGACGATCGCCAACCCCCTGTTGCCGCGCAAACGTCTCAACCTGTTGAGCCGGATCGAGCGCCGCCATACCAAGGTCTGGAGCACCCGGTACCTGACGGCTGGCCGTCTCGTCCCGCAGAAAAACTTCCCCTTGCTGCTGCGTGCCTTCGCCCGGGCGGCCCGCCCCGACGACACCCTGACCATCGCCGGCGAGGGCCCGGAGCATGATGCGCTGGTGCTGCTTGCCACGGAACTGGGGATCGCCGGTCGGGTGCGTTTCACCGGATACCTGGCGAGCATCGACCCGCTGTTGGCAGAGGCCGATGCCTTCGTCCTCAGTTCGGACTACGAAGGGCTACCCGGCGTCATCGTCGAGGCTTTGGCAGCCGGATTGCCGGTTCTTGCCACCGATTGCTGCGTGAGCATGTCCTACCTGCTCGACAATGGCCGGACCGGGGTTCTCGTCCCGGCCCGCTGCGAGGAGAGCTTAGCCAGGGGGCTTGTCGCGATCCGGCAGTTCCGCACCGATCCTGCAAGAGCGCGACAAATAGCCTCCGGCTTTGAACTGGAAGGCGCGGCCCGGCGCTACATCGAGCTGATGAACGACGTCGTGCGACAGAACGAACGCAATCGCCAGCGCAAGCTCACGATGAGCTGCCTATCATCCCAAACCCACGGCCCGCGCCTGAGCTGACCAGCCCCTAATCGGAGAACTTCGTGTCCGAACCCGCCGCCATCCTGGCAAATGACGCAGCTGCCATCGAGCTGACGCCGTTGGACCGCAAGTCCACCCGCGGCCGCAATGCCGTGTTCTCGATCGTGCTCTCGCTGGCCGTCATTGCCACCGTCTTCCACGAGATGAGCCGGCTCGACATCCACCACGTCCTCGGCATGATCCCGGTATCGCCGGGCTTCTGGGTCGTCTTTGCCGCTGCCTATTTCGTTGCACCGGCAAGCGAATGGGTGATCTTCCGCCGTCTGTGGACCATCCCGCCTGCCGGTTTTCTCGCCCTGCTGCGCAAGAAAGTCTACAACGAGCTGTTGCTGGGCTACCTCGGCGAGGCCTACTTCTACACCTGGGCGCGGCGCCGCGTTTCGCTCGATGCAGCACCATTCGGCGCGGTAAAGGATGTCGCGATCCTCTCGGCCATGGCCGGCAATGGCGTCACCGTCCTGCTTCTCGTCGTGATGCTCCCGATGATCGGATCGACCCAGCTCGGGCTCGATGCACACATGCTCACCCTTTCGCTGGGTGTAATCCTCGCGATTTCCGTGGCAGCGACGATCTGGCGGCGACGCGTCTTCACCCTCCCACGCGCCGAACTGTCGATGATCATGCAGGTCCACCTTGCCCGCATCGGCCTTTCTACCCTGCTTTCGGCGCTACTCTGGCACATCGTTTTACCCGACGTCCCGCTCTCCTGGTGGCTCTATCTCGCCACGCTGCGCCAGCTCGTATCGCGCCTGCCTCTGGTGCCCAACAAGGACCTGCTCTTCGCCGGCGTTGCTGTCGTAGCGCTGGGCCATGAACGCGATATCGGCGCGCTTATGGCGCTGATGGCCGGCCTGATTCTCGCTGCCCATCTCGTACTAGGCAGCCTTCTTGCGATCAACGATCTGGCCAATCCGGAGAAGCCGGCGTGACTGCCCTGCCCCTCGCCCTGCCAATGCTTGCCGCAGCCGTGATCCCCTCGACGCCGGAGTTGGGGCAGGCCGAAGGGCGTTGCCGCCCGGGCGAGCGCGGCCCCTCGTTCCTGGTCAGGGTCGACGGTCTCAAGGACCGCAAGGGCACTCTCAAGCTCGAGGTCTACCCGGACAACAACAAGGACTTCCTCGAGGACGACAACATCCTCATCAGCGAGGGCAAGACCTTCCGCCGCGTAGTGGCGCCGGTGCCGACGACGGGCACCCCGGTCATGTGTATCCGCCTGCCCGGTCCCGGAACCTACGCGGTGAGCCTGCTTCACGACCGCGACGAGAACAGAAAGTTCGGATGGCGCACGGACGGCATCGGCTTTGCCGGAAATCCGCGTCTGGGCTGGGGCAAGCCCAAGGCGGCCAAGGCCAGCGCCGAGGCCGGCAACGGTCCCACGTCCATCACCATCGTCCTCAATTACCAGCATGGCCTGGGCGTCGCGCCGCTCGATCGCGCTCGCTAGAAAGGATCACCGCCCGATGAAGATCGTCGATGTCTGCGCCTTCTATTCGCCCATGGGCGGCGGCGTACGCACCTATGTCGAGCAGAAGCTGCAGATCGGCCCGCGGTTGGGCCACGAGATCGTGATTATCGCCCCGGGCGACGAAGACGCAGTGATCGAGCGCGGACCCGGAGCGCGCATCGTGACCGTAAAGAGCCCACGCTTTCCGCTCGACCGCAAGTACTGGTACTTTCCGGCGGCCGAACCGCTATATGCCGCGCTCGATGCCGAAGCACCGGACTTCGTCGAAGCGACTTCGCCCTGGCGCAGTGCCGGCCTTGTCGCCGAATGGCCGGGGCCAGCACCGCGCAGCCTGATCATGCATGCCGATCCCCTGTCGGCCTATGCCTACCGCTGGTTCGGTCAGGTCTTTTCGCGCAAGACGATCGACTGGCAGTTCTCGGTCTTCTGGGAGCACTTGCGCAAGCACAGCCGCAAGTTCGATCATGTCATCAGCGCCAACAGCGATCTCACCCGGCGCCTGCGCGAAGGCGGCGTCGCCAATACCACGACGATCGCCATGGGCGTGGAACCGGGATGCTTCTCTCCCGATCACCGCGATCCCGCGCTGCGCGCGCGGCTTCTGGCCGATTGCGACCTGCCCGAAAGCGCCACCCTGCTTCTCGGCGTTGGTCGGCTTGCCCCGGAGAAACGCTGGCCCATGGTCATCGACGCAGTCAATGCCGCAAGCCAATGGGCACCGATCGGCCTCGTCATGCTGGGCGAAGGGCGCGAAGAGCGCACGATCCTCAAGCACAACTCGGGCAACCCGCATATCCGACTGTTCCGGCCCGAACGTAACCGGCAGACCTTCGCTCGGCTCATGGCGAGCGCCGACGCACTCGTCCACGGCTGCGAAGCGGAGACCTTCTGCATGGCGGCGGCCGAGGCCCGCGCCAGCGGCACGCCGGTTATCGTTCCGGATGGCGGCGGCGCGGCCGATCACGCAGCCGGCGGTGCAGGCCGGACTTACGTCTCGGGCAATGCCGCCAGCTGCGCCCTTGCCATCCGCGACATCGCTGTCAGCCGCCCACGCCCGGCCCTGCGCGCCCGATCCATGGAAGAGCACTTCGCCGATCTGTTCAGCACTTACGAGGCGACTACGGCAGACACCCGCAGCGCCGCCTGAACTGCGGTCAGATGGGCAGTTCGGTCGTCGACTTGATCTGCGAGAGGGCCACCGTGGAGATCACTTCCTGGACCCCGGGAAGCTGCGAGAGTTCCTCGAAGAAGAACCGCTCGTAGGCGTTGATGTCCTTTGCCACGACGCGGATCATGAAATCGACCGCGCCCATCAGCACGTAACAGTCCAGCACCTCGGGAAACTCGCGGATCTTGCTGGCGAACTCGTCGAGGTTGGCCCGGCCATGCGCTGTCAGCTTCACCTGTACGAAAACGTGAGCGTTGAGCCCCACCTTTTCGCGGTCGACAAGAGCCACACGCCGCTTGATCACGCCTTCGCGTTCGAGCCGGTCGATCCGCCGCCAGCACGGGGATGCGGACAGCCCCACCCGTTCGGCGATCTGGGCTGTCGTTTGATTCGCGTCGCGCTGGAGTTCACGGAGAATCTTTTTCTCATAGGCATCAAGTTCGATCATTATGACCTGATATCCTCAAAATTCAGGTCTGTCCTTCCCATATTGAAAGCAGACGAGCTCCAATGAGGTGAGAATTCCCTCCTCACCTCCGCGATAATCGCGACGACACCAACCGGAGCCTTGAAAAGATGACTGCCGCTGCCAACCACGAATTGCCGCGCGTGGAATATGTCCGCCTGATCGACGAAGCTGCTCGTCTCGACGGCGTGATTGCCATTCATTCCACCGCGCGCGGCCCCGCGGCAGGCGGCTGCCGCCTCTGGACCTATCCCGATGCGCAGACGATGCTTGCCGATGCGGCCCGCCTTGCAGAGGGCATGAGCTACAAGAACGCCATGGCCGAACTGCCGTTCGGCGGGGGCAAGTCCGTACTGCGGCGCCCGGAAGGGGATTTCGACCGCCGCGCCCTGTTCGAGGCCTTCGGTCGCGAAGTCGAGAAGCTGGGCGGACGCTACGTCACCGCCGAAGATGTCGGCACCGGCGTGGAAGACATGGAATTCGCAGCGCTTCACACCAGCCACGTCGCCGGTCGCAGCGCAAGGCCGGGCTTCGCCGGCGGCGACCCTTCCCCCTGGACCGCCCTGGGCGTGTTCGAAGGCATGAAGGCGGCCGCCATGTTCGCTTATGGTTCGTCGCTGTCGGGCATGACGGTTGCCGTTCAGGGTCTGGGAAGCGTCGGCGCCGAACTGTGTCACATGCTCGCCAGGGCAGGGGCGCAGCTAGTCGTGGCCGATATCGTCGATGAACGCGCCGCCGGACTTGCCGACAAGCTCGGGGCCAGGGTGGCATCGGTCGGGGACATCGCCGGGGTGGATGCGCAAGTCTTCGCGCCCTGCGCCCTTGGCGGTGCGCTGAACGATGCCGCGCTCGACGTACTCAGGGCCAAGGTGGTCTGCGGCGCTGCGAACAACCAGCTCGCCGCCCCGCATATCGCTGGCCGCCTGCTGGACATGGACGTCACTTACGCGCCCGACTACGTCGTCAATGCCGGGGGAATCATCAATGTATCGGCGGAATACCTGCACGAGGACGAGAACCAGGTCCGCGCCCGCGTCATGCGCATCGGGCCGCGTACGGCCGACATTCTCGAGCAGGCCGGCGAACTGCACCTGCCCACTTCACAGGTGGCCAACCGCATTGCCGAACAGCTGATGGCGCAGCCCGCCCAAGCCAACACCTGATCCGCTAGGGTATGGACCCATCGATCTAATGTAATGGGGAAATTCAGGTTCGCGGTGCGGAGCCTGAAGCACGAGCGATTTCCTTTGGCTGACGGACGAGCGGATGGCGCGCCGTCAGCCCTTTTTTCGATGAGCCATCGTCGCGAGCGGGTTGATGACCCGCGTGATCCGCGCGGGATTATCCTTGTCAATCGTGTTGGGCTGAGACAGCGGGATACACCGCGTGACCACGCCCTGGAAATGTCGCTCTACAATCAATGGGAACGGTGGAGCGACAGGGGCTCCTTCAATCGCCTGACAGAGTGCCTGGCACATCTCAGCCCCCCCCCCTTATCGCAAGACGAATATGCTCGGCGCCGTCCATCTCAAAGCGCGCCGTACAACATCCAGCCTTGGGGTGAAAAAGGGGGGCGGGATGCCTGATCGGACGAAACAAGGGTGGCATGCTGCATAACAGGTGAGTTATGCGAACGCTCGTCCGATCTGCTTCTTCACGACCGCTGGGCAGGTCCGCACCTATACTGGCGGCGCATCGCGACGTGCCACTGTCGATGCCTGAAAGCCTCCTCCTTTTCTGGCGCAGGCGTCACTGCGACCGCCAACTTCTGGCTCCGATCAATAACTTCTGAGCCTGCCCAGAAAATTGATCTTGACAGCTCTGGACGCATTGCAGATGTTGGCCAAAGAATTTTAAACATAAAGTATTTGTGCGCTTGGCGCTTCCATGGGGGGTTTTCTTTTGACTCAACAATCGACTACGTTCGGGTATGTAACGCGTTCGCTGCTTGCAGCGGCGCTTTGTGGCTGCTCTTCTGTCGCGCTTGCACAAGAAAGGCCTGAACCCCAGTCTGCAGGCAACGCCCCCGGGGAAGGCGAAATCATCGTGACGGCACAGCGCCGGGCGGAGCCACTGCAAAAAGTGCCGATCTCGATCGCCGCATTTGACGGCGCTGCACTCGCCCAATCGCATATCAACGATCCGCGTAGCCTTGCGGTCGCCACACCCGGCCTCCAGATCGCCGGTTCTTTCCAGTTCTCCAAGCCTGTGTTCGCGATCCGCGGCATCAGCTTCAAGAGCTTCAATGCCACCGACCAGCAGGCAGTCGGCGTGTATCAGGACGAAGTCTTCATTGCTGCGCGCTCAGGCCAGCTGGCGCAGATGTACGACCTGGCAAGTGTTGAGGTGCTGCGCGGCCCGCAGGGCATTCTTTATGGCAAGAACACCACCGCTGGCGCGATCAACTTCAATTCCAAGCAACCGGGCGACGATTTCGAAGGCTATATCACTGCCAGCGCTGGTGAATTCTTTCAGCGAGGCATTGAAGGCGGCGTGACGATCCCGCTTAACGAGCAGCTTTCAGTGCGCTTCGCCGGCACTTATGACCGCCGTCAGGGCGTAGAGTTCAATGATTTCACCAGCCACCGTACCTATGGCTATCGCACCTATGCGGGTCGCGCTATCGCCCGCTACAAGGCGAGCGAAGACGTCACGATCACGGCGAACGTGCATGCCGCCAATACCAAGGCGAACCCGAACTACTATTACAGCCGTGGCCTGGTCCCGACCGGTACCGGCGAGCTTGGCGACATCAACGGTTTCGTCGCCAGCAAGGATTTCTACACGATCTCCAGCCCCTACCAGAACGAACGCGAACGCATCCGTCAGAAAGGCGCGATCCTCCGTATGGAAGCCGATCTGGGCGGCGCGAATCTCGTATCGGTGACGTCCTATGACCGCACGCGTTATTCGACATGGGAAGACACCGACGCTTCCCCCGCGGAAGTCGCGACGGTCGACTATCATGACCTCAGCCGTCAGGTCTCGCAGGAAATCCATCTGGCATCGGACAATGACAGCCCCCTGTCATGGCTCGGTGGGCTGTATTATTTCCGCGAGCGCCTGACCGCAAGCAACATCACGACCTTCTTTGGCGGCACAAGCGATCAGAGCTACAACCAGAAGACCGCCGATTATGCGGCCTTTGGTCAGGTTACCTATCAGGTCACGGACAAGCTGAACCTGATTGCGGGCGCGCGCTATACTTACGAAAAGAAGAGCATCAGCTTCCTGACCATCGACGACGGCGTATATGATTTCTCCGGCGTACCGGTCACATTGGTGGATGCGTACACCAAGCGCACGTTCAAGGCGCCGACATATAAGGTCGGCGTGAACTATCAGGTCGATCCCACCAAGCTGCTTTACGCCAGCTTTAACCGGGGTTTCAAAACAGGAGGCTTTAACGGCACCGTGTTCGTGCCTGGCGAGTTCACGACCGTCAAACCGGAATATGTGAACGCCTATGAAATCGGCCTGAAATCGAGCTGGCTCAATCGTGCCGTCACGTTGAACCTCGCCGGATTCTACAATGACTTCAGCGATATGCAGGTATTCAACTTCGTTGACGGCGTGGTGCCCGTTACGCAAGTTGTCAATGCGGCAAGTGCACGCACTTATGGCTTGGAATTCGACCTGATCCTGCGTCCGGTTTCCGCATTCAAACTCCAGTTCGCCGGTACCCTGCTCGATGCGAAGATCAAGAAGGTCACCATAGCCAACCTCTCTTCACTGTCTGGCAATCGTCTGCCGCTGGCGCCGCGCCTCAATCTGACGGCCTCGGCACAATATGCCTTCACACTGGGCGAAGGCGTAACGCTGACGCCTCGGGCCGAAGCGACATATAACAGCCGTCAGTATTTCGATAACAATCAGGACCCGTTCGCCAGTCAGAAGAGCTACACGATCACCAACGCGTTTCTCAGCCTTGAGAACGAGAATGCGGGGCTGACGATCGGGGCCTTTGTGAAGAATGTCTTCGAAACGCACTACCTCAACGAGTCCGTGCCTTTCTCTCCGATGAGCATCTACTTCACGAAGCACGGCGATCCGCGCACTTTCGGCCTGTCGGTCACCAAGACCTTCTGAGAAAAGCAATAACAAGGGCCGCTCCTATGCCGGGGGGCGGCCTTCATCACCCCATAGAAGAGTATCAATATGATCGCCTTTCCCGACATAATCTCCAGTTCCATCGCTGCGGAAGATTGGGAGCCGTTCGAAGTCGGTGAAGTTCACATGCTGCGAGACGATGGCGATGGCAAGCTCTCCGCAGGTTTCTGGCGCGCCACTCCGGAACAGGCACAGGGAAGCACGAAAGTACCCTGCCATCAGAACGAGATTGTCTATATCATCCATGGCCATCTTACTGTGGAGACCTCCGGTGGAGAGATTCATGAACTGAAGGCCGGAAGCTGCGCATCGTTTCTCAAGGGCAGTGTCAATACATGGACGGTAAACGAGCCCACACTGGAGTTCTTCGTGTATTCATAAGGCCACTGTCGGCTTATGGTTGGCATGGCTTCCATTTGCGATGATGAACGCCAAAGGTCGGAAAAAGACGTTCCTATCCGACCGTCACCCTCTCCAAATGGCCGCCATTCGCCCGTATCGGGTCGGCCCGAGTGGCTGGGCATCTGCGTTTCAATCCAAATTCCCAATAGCGAGATCGAACGGCTCTTGTGCATGACCGAAGATCGAAAACCTTCGTTCAATCTAGATAGCTGTCATGTTCGGCGAGCCATATAGCTCGCCTTTCATGTCGATGACAAAGCTTCGCAACGCTTGAATTACATGGTTTGTCCGACGCGCATCTTTGTCATATTTCGCGAACAGAACGGACAGGATCTTCGCGCTGCGCCTTATCCCGTCAGCGCGAAGACCGCCGCAAAGGCGATGGCCATGAAGACGAGCAGGCCAAGCAGGACGCCCAGCCATTTACGATAGGGCAATTCGTCGACAACGATCAGATGGTCGGGCAAATCCGGCAGCCGTTCGCCAGGATCCGGCAGATCGGGGAAGTCTTCCGAAGTTTCCCGGCCGCCATTCCACGCAGGGTGGCGCGATACGAGGTTGGGCCCGCTTACCGCGCTGACCAGTGCGAGCTTCTCGAAGGCGATCGCCATGTTCTGCTCGTCGACGTGGCGCGCCAGCGCCTGCATTTCCGGATCGTCATTGGCATGGCCCGGCACCTGCCGCACGAGCCTGCCCATCTGCGTATCGAGCGCGTGGAGCCGATCGATCGCTTCAAGCGTACTGCGCCTGTCACCGCTCTTGAGCGCAAGCTGCAGACGGGTGAGCGATAGCGTATTGGCGCGGCACAGTTGCAGGCCGAGACGCAGGTCCTTGCGCAAGGCCTCCGTTTTCAGGTCTGCTTGGGCGTCGGCCAGCTCACTCTCGCCGCTTCGTGTCGGGCAGGTACTCACGATCTTGTCTCCACTTCGTCCATGCCCCGGACAAGGCGCATAGTCGCTTGGCGCTTCGTTGAGGAAGCCCGATTGAGATTGGACGAGAACCGCGCGGGACGTGCCGACATCGGTCCATCGCGGCGCGAACAGGACGCCCCTCGTGAAACCAAGACACGCGTACGCATGCCGTACCCGCACGTGGCGGGCCCGTAGTCGCTTCTCAGAAAATGTGGCGCGCCGTCAGGCGCCGATGCGCCAGACCTGCGCCGTGTCACGGCGGATCGTGCAGAGCTTTCGCGCCCCTTCCCACAACTCGGCATTGCGATGGGGCGCTTCCGAATAGGCCACGATCAACGCGCCGCTGGCATCTTCGGCCTGAAACTCGATCTTCTTGTCCAGCCCTCGACCGTCATCCGAAAATCTCAGCGTATAGGTTGCCATGGTCTCTCCTCCATGCTGCGGGACTCGCGGGCGGATACATAGCATAAGATATCGGCCCGGAAGCAGCGTTGGTATGTGCTGTGTACGACGAGCGGCAAAATGATTGGGCCGCGATAGCAGCCAACTGACTTTGTCGTCGCGCAGGCCCGAGGAACGCCCGATAAACTCCGCCCCGGCTCGAATTTTGCTATTTTCCGGAGCTTTGCTAAGCACTGATCGCTGAATTCCTCACCTGCTGCGAGACATGCACTTTCGCGGGGGATCGGATAGACTATTGCGCTCAGCAAGGGGGATGCGGGGCCGGGGCTGACATGGTGCTGCGACTTATCAAGCTATGCCTGATCGGCCTTATGGCCTGCCTCCTCCTGCTTCCCGAATTGGCCGCGGGACAGCAGCAGGCTGCAAGCATTGCCGGGCGGCAAAAAACGTCGGATGCAGCTGGCAAGGCACAACAGATCCAAGACCTGATGGCCGGGCGACTCGATCCCGATGTCGATGTCGCCAACCTCTTCTCCTTCTCGCTCACGAGCAGCGATGCAGCCAGTGCCCATGCCGTTGCGCAGCTGGTGACGGATGGCTCCTTCTATGCGCAGGCGAAAGCCGATCCTTCGCACCTCAAGACCCTTGCCGCCGATCAGGCAAAGCTTGCGCTGGCACAAGCCGCCTTCCTGCGCCTGCCGCAAACGGAGCGTGAACGGCTGCTGGAGGCCCAACGCAAGCGCTATGACAGCTATCGCGCAAAGCAGAAGACCAATGAGGCGGCAGCGCAGGAACTGGCACGGCTGCAGCGCGAGCTGCAGGGCCTGCAGGACTTCCTGGCGGGCAAGCCTGCCCCCTCTGCCGTCCTCAAGCTGGGCCTGATCAGTAACGGTAGCGCAGGGATCGACAGCAAGCGGCTCGAGACATTGACCGGCCAGGCGCCCTCCCCCGGCCCCGAACCTGCCGCTGATGCCCCGATCGATGAGAGGGTCGCCTGGCTGCGCAAGCAGATCGCCGCGGCAAAATCCGAAGTGCTGCAATTGCAGCCCGCAACGTTGGCCCAGCTGGAGGCCGCATCGGGAGTCAGTTCGGGCACGGCCGACGAAATCGCCAGCGCGGATGCCCTGCTCGATGTGGCCAAGTCGCAGCTCAGCGACGCCGCCCGGGCGGCCCACAATGCCGCGAGCGAGCAGGAGCGCCTCATCGCCAACGAACAGGCGCGGCTGCTGCGGACGAAGAGCGTTCAGGCCGCATTCCGTGCCCAGCTGGCCAGAGCCAAGGCCGAACCGGACAGCATTCTCGAATCCGCCCTGAGCTGGCGCCGCCGCATCCAGGAACTGGGAGAGAAGGGTCAGGGCCGCGAGCTTCAGGCAGATTCGATCTATGCCGAACTCGTGCCGGAATTGACCCGCATCCGACAGGAACTGCGCCGGGCGCTCGACACCAGCGAGAACGGGCGGGACCGCGCATTGGAGCCCGGATCGCTCGACCCCGCGCTCCCTCAGGATCTTCCGGCAACCCGGCAGTTGCACACACAGAAGGCCGAATTGGCGCGCTCCGCAGTGCTGCTTCGTGCCTCCTACGGCGAAGAGCTTTGGGCGAAGCGCCGTGCGCTGAACGATGCGATGGTCCTGCTCAATGGCGAACGCCTCGCGCTCCTGTCGTCCCTAAGCGCTTCCAAGCGCGCGCAAGTGACCGGTTTCGGCGCGGAGGGCGTGGCTCAGGTCCGCCGGGAAATCTCGGAGATCGTGCTCGAACTGCGCTTCAACCTGCAGTCCTGGCGCCAGACGCTGGGGCAGGTCTCCCAACCGTTCCAGCGGCCCACCCCCGAATTCGTGCTGGCATTGCTGCGCCTCTTCGCCATCGCTCTCGTCTTCAGCTGGTGGCGTCGCAACGGCGACCCGATGCTGCGGCGCGCTCAGGCCGAGGCGCAAGCGAAGCGCCCCCGCACGCTTGCGAGCAGCCTGCAAGCCGGGTTCTTCGAATACTGGCGCCGCGTTCGCAAGCCGCTCGACTGGTTGGTGCTGACCATCCTCTTCCGGTGGCTCCTGCCCGATGATCTCGTGATACCGGGACTCTCCTTTATCTGGATCGTCCTGTTCTGGTCGCTGACGACCGTCCTCGTCGTCAATCTCGTCGACCAACTCGCGCGCGGTCGCGGGCGGGACGATCCACGCGCTACGCTTCGGTGGAATTCGCTGAGGCTGATCGCCGGCAGCCTGCTCGCCGTGGGCCTGCTGCTCAACCTCACCAGCGCCAGCGTCGGCAAGGGCGCAATGTACAACTGGGTCTTCACCCTTGCCCTGCTTCTGGCGCCTGCAATCGTTGTCCTGCTGACGAACTGGTGGCGAGCCCGGATCGTCGCTCTTGCGCAAGCCGAAGCGCGGGACAGTTCCCTGCTGGACTGGGTCTCGCACGACCCGGGCGGCTTTACCGGTCTGCTCGGGCGCATCGCCGCTGGCGCCCTGCTCCTGCTGCGTGGCCTGCGCTCCATCATCGCGCGCCGCATGCGCGACCTGGCACTGGTTCGCGAACTTTTCGAACAACGTGCCCGGATCCAGGCCGCCCGGCAGGTGGCAGAAGACAAGGCCAGCGGGCGCTTCCACCGCCCCTCGCCCGAAGTTCTCGAGTGCCTTGATCCCCATCGCCTGCCGATCGAATTCCGCACCGGCAAGGATCGACCGGGCGGGCTCGCCTTGCCCGAGCTGCAGCCCGGCACGGTCACCCTCGTCGTCGGGGAGCGCGGGCTGGGCAAGTCATCGTTTCTGCGAGACCTTTCCGGGCAATACGAAGATTGCGGCAAGGTCGTTCGCCTGTCGGTTGGCTCGCCCGACTTGGGGGCGCTTCTGCGCGACCTTCACGCAGCGCTCGGCACCGGAGTGAAATCTTCCGATCCCGCCGAACTGTCCGGCTGGCTGGCGCGCGCAGACGCTCCTTGCCTGATTACCGTAGATGACCTGCAGCGGCTGGTGATTCCCGCGATCGGCGGGCTTGCCGCCATCGACACGCTGATCGCCATGGCCCGGTCGAGCGGGATCAACTGCCGCTGGGCCTTCACCATCGGCGAGGATGCCTGGAGCTTCCTGCAGCGCGCCCGGATCGATCGCGTCCTTTTCGATGCCGTGATCCGGTTGCCGCACTGGTCGTCCGCGGACCTGCGCGCCCTGATCGAGCGACGGACCGCGCAGGTCGGCCTGCAGCCGGACTTTTCCGCCATGATCGACGACGGTGTCTTCGAACTCGGCGAGGACCTGACCGTCGAGGAGCGCAAGAAGCGCGGCTACTTCGATCGGCTGGCCGAATATGTGAACGGGAATCCGGCCATCGCCCTCGACTACTGGCGACAGTCGCTGTTCGTCGACGGCCTTGACCAGAGGGTCGTCGTGCGCACGTTCGATGCTCCGGCGGTGGACAGGTTGGCGGCCCTGCCGCTGCCCTCGCTGTTCGTGCTGCGCGCAATCATGCGCATGGACATGGCCGATGTCCCGTCGATCCAGGCCAGCACGGACCTTTCCACATCGATCGTTACCGATGCCCTGAGGAGCCTGCAACTCCTCGGAGTCATCGCGCCCGTTGCAAGTTATTACCAGATCACCCTGCACTGGTGGATGGAAGCAACGCGGCTGCTCCTGCGGCAGAACCTGACGGTGCGAGGGATCAAATGAAGATGTCTGGACGCCTCGGACGGCTCCTCTATCTGGTCGGCGGCATGATCATGCCGGCCAGCGCGGCCCATGCGCAGGCAGAGATCGACGCCGATACGATCAGCAAGCTGGCGGATATCGTGCGCTGGAGCGGTGCCATCACCTCGCTCTTCGTGATCGGTGGTGCCTGGGCTCTGCTGCGCCTGCTTTCGCGCTTCGTCTCTGCTTTCAGCAACGAATTTTCCTCGCGCCGCCTGACCCTGCAGAAGATCAACACGCTGGGCCAGTTCGTCATTTACGTGGCGACGACGGTTCTCGTCCTCCTGCTCTCGTTCCGCTTCGACGAGACGACGCTTGCCGTCATCGGCGGCACGATCGCGGTCGCCGTGGGCTTTGCAATGAAGGACCTCGTCGCCTCTTTCATTGCCGGCGTGATCGTCATGCTCGACCGCCCGTTCCAGGTGGGCGATCGCGTGTCCTTCGGTGGCGAGTACGGCGACATCACCGCAATCGGCCTGCGCTCCGTGCGGATGCAGACACTCGACGACAACACCATCACGATCCCCAACAGCAAATTCCTGAGCGAGATCACGTCCTCTGGCAATTATGGCGCGCTCGACATGCAGGTGGTGATGGATTTTTACATCGCCCCCGGCCAGGACATCGATCGCGCATACGAAATCGTCAACGAAGCCGCGCTGTCGAGCCGCTTCGTCTTTCTCGCCAAACCGGTAACGGTGCTCGTGAAGCAGTGGGTATCGGACTATCTGGTGGGCGTGCGCTTGCGCCTCAAGGCCTATGTTCTCGATACCCGCTTCGAGAAGGCGTTTGAATCCGACGTCAATCTGCGGGTTCTGCGCGCTTTTGAAGCTGAGGGGATCGTGGTTCCCGGCGCTGTGCCCCTACCGGATCATGGAGCGAAGCATTCGACCAAAGCAGAGACAATATAGACGCCGCCGTCACGACGATGCGGCCTTTATACAGGTTGAGCCGAAGTTTCCGGATTGACAATCCACCACTCCGCAGCCCGAAATTCGGCCTTTTATTTCGCTATGTTCAAAAGTGTTCATAAATTCGTCGAAATGCAGGAACGGAACTTTTCCGAATATCGCCTGTTGTGTCTTCAGGTCGTCGTCACCTCCCCTTGCAAGACGCGAAGAGTGGCGACGACTTCGGTCATGCGGGCCCTGAGCTGACGGCTCATCCTGCTGCAAACAACAATGTCGAGCACGTAAGACTGATCGTCGGGAGACTTATGATGAAGAAGTTTATCTATCTGGCAGGACCGGCCGCATTGCTGGCTCTGGCTGCTTGCCAGAGCGAGAAGGCCGACAACGTCGAGGATGCGGCGGAAAACCGCGCGGATCAGCTGGACGAAATGGCCGATAACGCCACCACCGAAGCGCAGGAAGAGGCTCTTGAGAACAAGGCCGACAGGGTCGAGGAACAGGGCGAAGAAGCCGCCAACAAGATCGACGACAACGGCGAGATCGCACCGAGCGAAACGAAGATCGGCGATACCCAGTAAGGTCCGCAAGGATGTTTTCGGATCCCGAATTGCGGCAGCGCCGACAAATCGGGGTTGTCCTGCCCGGATTGCGCAGCGCAACGCGGCGCATGTCAGTCCGGGCAGGCACGCCATATTTAATTGCCACCTTCTATTATCGGTCAGCTGAAGATTCTGCCTTCCGACGTGGTCACTTGGCCTCCGCGGCCGCAGCCATGGCGGCCCGCGCGGCTAGAATATAGGCGGAAGTTGTGCTGACCGTGTATTCGTTTTCGAACCAGAGGAACGGCCAATCGGTCTTCGCTTCCGGAAAGTCAGGTTTTACAACGAGCACGCCGGGTACGAGTCCGCCGGGGATAAAGCTGTAGTCCGCGCGATTATGCCCGTAGCCGATCAGCTTTGACGCGGTGCCGACAGTTGAGACGAGCGACAGATTATTGGCAGGGTGCCGACCCAGTACATAGTCGATTGCAGCAAGCGTATAGTCGGTTCCGACAATCTCTGGGAACTGCTCATGCAGCAGATACATCGTTGTACCGAAGCTGACGACCTGATTGGAACCGGCCCACGACCCTTCGCTGATCGGCACACCGAAGGGATTTTTCGCCAGATCGGCATCGACCTTGGCTTTCATCTTGCGCACTGACGGCACCAATTGCTTGCGGTAGCCGGCATCCATGAAGGGAATCGCGCGAACGGCTGCGTCACCGATCCAATCGAAGCTCTGCTGAATAACGGGCAGCAGCTGCCGAAGCCGGTCTGCATAGAGCTTTTCTCCCTTGGTCGTGATCAGTAGCTCTACCGTGGCCGCGACATTGGCGACTTGCGCCGATCGAGGCGAGGATGAATCGTCGCGCCCATCACCCGGCTTGATATCTCCGGTTTGCTGCTTGGCCCACAGGGCCTTGGCTGCCGCGAGTGCCTCGCCCGCCATTGCCGGATCGCTGTCGGATAGCGCCCGACTGGAGCCGGCCAAGGCAGCGGCGACAATCAGGTTGTTGGCCGGCAAGTCGGTCGTGAAAGCCCAGCGATCGTCCTGTGCCCCAGATGCGGCACCCTTTCTCTCGGTCGGTTGCAGACTTGCATCGTAGACAAGGCCGTCAGTTTGCGATCCGGCATCGCCGAGATGCGCATATTGCCGCAGCGTCGGATCGATGATGCCTACGATGGCGTGTCCGAACACCTTGTACTGCGCGAGCAACTGCAAGGTTCCATGACGGATCTGCTGGATGGAATCCTCAATGCCATCCGGCTTGCGGATCTCAACCGCACGCGCCTTTTCGTCGACGCTCGTCTCGTCCCAGTCGAGTCCGAAAAGTTCGCGTGCCCAGACCAGATCGCGAACCACAGATGCGTTCTGGGGTGTCTGGATGTCGTAGTCACCGGCATCCTGCCATCCGCCCACCGCAAGGCCGGGAATATGTTCTCCTGCCTTGAACGGGGAATCCAGATCGGCTCCCATCTTGTAGCCATCGAAATGCACGATGTTCGGCGGGGCCTGCCGTGCATCGTCAAGATGCGAGGGGGATGACCACACGCGATACTGCTCTCGAATACCGACATGATCCATCTGCTCGGCAAGGAATGTATCGAGTGACGTCTGCCAGATGCGATCGTAAGCATCGGCGGAAATGCGGAATGGATTTGTCGTCTGACCGGCATAGGAGATCGCGTAGATCCCCGGCTCACGAACGCTGGAAAAATCGAAGGATGCGTAGTTATAGCGCATCCAGCGACCGCGCGATTGCGTTCTGGCACGCAGCACCGGCACTTGGCTGCCATCGGGTGACAGCTTGACCAGTTCGGCCTCTGCCGGAGCCTTGAAATTGGGATCGAGCTCGATCAACGCGACCTTGGGCCGACCGGGGGTATAGCCAGCCTGGTTGAAGGAGACGACCGGCTGGCGCACCCAGCCCTTCACAACATTCGGCCGGACATGCCAGACAATCGCATTCTCCTTGGCCCCCGCCGGTATCAGCGAACGCACCACGAACCAGCCGTTCTGGGCTCGGTTGCGGGCATCGTAGAGCTTCAGCGGTGCCGTATCCGAAGTGATCGACACCCGCGTCATCGGGTCTTCCGGTGACAGCGTGATCGCGTTGGCACCTTCTGCAAGCGGCAGAGGATCGCCTGACCCATCCTTGGCCATCGGACCGGTCGGATGGCGCGGGAAAAGACCCGGCGCTTGCCCCATCATGAAGGTCTTGCCGAAATAGGCGGTGGGCAGGAAATCCAGATTGAAGCCAGCCTTGCCCGCCAGGCCTGGCGGCAGGGGTTTGTCGAGATCGACGGCAATCCGAAAGCCGTCGCCTTCGGCCGTAACCTTGACGCTGTAACTGAGGTTCACGTCCTTGTATTCCGAGCGCACGAGAACCTGGTTGGGCGATGTGCCCATAGTCCTGCCGAGGAAGGCAGGCACCGGGGCCCATTGCTCCGGGGTTGCATCAAGCCGCACCGCGCCGTCCGTAGCGATCCGCTCGCCATGCAGGACGATCTGGATGCCCGCATTCTTTTCATCGAAGAAGATCGGACTGAACTGGTTCTGATCGACGATGACCGTTATTCCTTGCGCCTCGAGAGTTTGGGCAGGCGTAACCGTCAGCGCCTGACCATGGGTCGCGATCGGACTGACCATAATCGTCGCGGAGGCCAACAACGCACTTACAATCCTCTTCATCCCAATCTCCTCTGGAAAATCTCAGGCACAATTAATCAAGCCGAGAGTCGCCAAGCGACTCTCGATCGGCACGGCACCGCCGCGCATTGGCAACAGAAAGTCAGGCTGGCTTAGTGGCTCGGCTTCAGAAGGCCGTGCATTCCCATCCAGCGAGCGAATTCATCGAACCAGCCAGTGCTGGTCGTCGGCTTCTGGTACATGCCGAAGCCGTGCCCGCCCTGTTCGAAAAGGTGGAACTCGACCGGACGCCTGGCTGCCCGCCAGCTTTCGATCAGTCCGAAACCGCTATTCCCGAACAGCGGATCATCGGCGGCAAGGGCCACGAACAATGGGGGTGCATCGGCCGGGACTGTTGCAGGAGCAAGCGGCCCATAGATGTTTCCGATAAAGGCCGGCTTCGCATCCTGCCCGGCCAGGGTCGTGGCCATGGTCAACATGGCGCCGGCGGAAAAGCCGACCATGCCGATACGATCGGGATCTACATGCCATTCTTCGGAGCGCTTGCGCACAAGGGCAAAGGCGGCGCGTGCATCTGCTATCTGCGTTCCGAGGTTGGCCATCATGGCTTCCAGGTCTGGCCGAGGCGCCGGACCCCGCGGGGCGGTCATGTCAGCAGACGAACGTTCGAAATCAGCGAGTCTGGGCGGCGTCTGGTTTAGCCGATATTTCAGGACGAATGCCGCAACGCCTTTCGCCGCAAGAGCGCGAGCCACGTCCCAGCCTTCATTCTCCATCGACAGCGTGCGAAACCCCCCTCCTGGGGCAACGATGACCGCCGTGCCGGTCGCCTTGGCAGGATCGGGCAGGAAAGGTGTGAGCGTAGCTTCGGTGACGTTGCGCGCAAAGACGCTGTTGTACTGGCTGTGCCACGATTCCCGCGCCGTTGCCCCGGGCAGTTCGCCAGTACCAAGCTTTATGGCGTCGCCTTGTGCGGGCGTCGCGATGGAAACCATCTTGTCGGATTGTGCCAGTGCCGGTGCTGCAACGGCAAAGCCGGCAGCAAGCCCGCAAGCCGCAAGCGGTGCCAGGATTGGCCGCGTCAAAGTCAGGTTCGATGTCATGCGCATCAGGCGAATCATTAGCGCTCTCCCACGTGTCATTTTTTGCCACGCTAAAGGTAGCGCTACCAGAAGGCAATGCACTAACGTCAAACGAGCGAAATGGGGCTGAAGAGGGATCAGCCGGACTGAACTGGAGGCACTATGAGTTACGTCATAGGCCGATATTGGCCAGGATCATCTCGAGTTTAGCCAAAATCGACAATCAGCCCTCGCGCTTTCCTGCACGCAGAAGCGAAGGATCAGGACAATACGCCGGGGCCTAAAAAGGATCGCATGTGAATAACGCTATCATGGCTTGCGAACGTTCTGCCAGATGGGCCTAGCTCGCCTGCTTCGCACAATCGATGCAAAGGGCAGCTTCGGGCCTTGCCATCAAACGGTCGGATGAGATTTCCCCGCCGCACTTCACGCACAGACCGTAAGTGCCATCCGCAATACGATCGAGTGCTCGGTTCACCGAACCCAGTTCCCTGCTGACCAATGAAGCCTGACCTTCAAGCGAGGCATCGTCTTCCCGTTCAACAGCAGCCTCAGCGAAGTCGGGATCGAGCGGTTCGGACAGATCGTCCTGCAGATGCTTCATCCTGGCGTTCAGCTCGACAAGTCGCGCCTCAAGCTTCCGTTTCGCCGTATCGTGTAGCGCGACAAACTGGATGAGGATTCGTGTTGCCTCACCGAGAGATGTTCCCGACCGATGGTCCAGTTGCCTCATCGGAATGTTCCCTTAGCGGATTTGTATTCCACAAGCTAGATCAAGGACATGTGGGGGGAGAGCCGGCGAAGCGTAGCGCAGCCGGCTCTCCCCCCACATTTGCAAAAATTTCGCCGGCCTCGCTCCGGGGACCGAAGACCAGGCGTTGTGCTTCTTCGGCTCGCCATATCTTGAGACGGCGCTGAATGGTCCGCAAAAGCTTGTCTGGATATTGGCCAGGGTACTCCTGCTGCAAGCGTTCCATAAGTTCGCGCCCTGTCCGCCATGGCTCGGCCCGATACCAGGCCTGGAGCTGATCTGTGACCGCCACCACCGGGTCCGGTCGGCGCCGGGTGCGCTTGGGTTGCGGTTTTGCGCGAGCCGTTGGTCTTGCTTCCCCGACTTGCCAAGCAGTCCGCAAGCCCGCAAAGAACTGATCGAGCGTTGTGTCATTCGCCACTACGGCCTCGCCGGGCTTGTCGGCCAGAACGACAAGCCGCTCCTGACAGTCGCGGATTTGGCGCAGCAACTTCACGGGATCGAGGCGTTCCAGTGTCTCGACGAGCTGGGAACGAACCGCATCGGTCGTCCTGGGATCATCGATCAGGCGTTGGGCCGGCGTCGCCGGTTTGTGATATCGTTTCGTCACCTTCGCGCCGTCGCGGTGCTTTTCCGCCAACTTGAAGGATGGCTGGAAGAAGTTCCCGTAAAACCGTTGCAAAGCATAGAGTTCGGCCAGCACGCTGGTCGCCGCGATGCCCTCGAAGCGGCGATAACCGACTATGCGGCGCACAATGGCCCCATTTTTCTGTTCGACCCAAGCCTGATCGTTCTTACGGTAGGGTCGGCAACGGGTGAAGGTGATCGAATTCGCCGCGCACCAGTCGCGCACCGTCGGGTTGAGAAAGACGCTGTCATTGTCGGTGTCGAAGCCAAGTACCGCCATTGGCAGCTGTCCGCGCAATTCGTTGAGCACCGCCACCAGTAAATTCTGCTCGCGGAACAACAGTGGCGCGCATTCGGTCCAGCCCGTCGCGATATCCGTCAAAACCAGCGTTTGTGCAAAGCTCCCTTTCGCCACTGGCCCGCTGTGCGAGACCAGATCTGCCTCAAAATGGCCGGGCGCCGGATCGTCCCAGTCATCGAATGTCCGGATCGGGATACTACGCCGTAGGGCGGATTGCCCGGCAATCCGGCGCCGCGGGGCGCCTGTCGCCGTCGCGCGGATTTCCTTCAAGGCGCGGTCGATCGTCGCCGGGCTCATCTGCAGCAGTCGCTCTTTCACTTCACTGTCGAGCTCAAGATGGCCGCTGCGTTCCATCGCGCGCACCAAAATCGGTATCATCACCTTCAATCGTTTCGAACAGATCCGGTCGGAGGCCTCCCACAGCACCGTCAGCGCCTCGCGGACCGCATCATTGTAAAGGCGTCGACCAAGACGAGAGCTTTGGCGCGTGGCCCGTTCTGATCGCATCAGGCGCATCCCATGCTTGCGGCAATAGCCTGTGATCCGGACAAATTCATCGAGTATGCGGCTCTTTTCCCTGCGCCCTGCTGACCGATATCGATCTCGGACCGCCGAGATCAACTCCTCCCGTGTTGCCATGCTCACCTTCCTCATTTTGATTCTCCCGACGCCGCTGGCTCGGGAACATTTCTGATGAGGCAACACTCAATTCAAAGGAGCATTTCTGGCGAGGCAATGCGGCTTTTAATTGTCGCTGGCAAGAGCCTCGTTCTCATCCTGATTGTCGCGGATGGTCTCGAGGACTTTGGGAGTGGTGTAGGCAGCCGGCCTTCCGGCGCCCGTGCGTCGGGCCTGTGCGGTTCGCCGGCGGTAACTTTCGACGTTCATCTCGAAGATGGTAGCGTGGTGGACGAGCCTATCGACCGCTGCGAGCGTCATTGCAGGGTCCGGGAAGACACGGTTCCATTCCCCAAATGGCTGGTTTGCGGTGATGAGCAGCGATTTGCGTTCGTAGCGTGCGCTGATCAGTTCGAAGAGTACCGAGGTTTCTGCCTGGTCTCGCGAGACGTACGCAAAATCATCGAGGATGAGCAAGTGATACTTGTCGAGCTTGGAGATGGCGGATTCGAGCGTGAGTTCGCGCCGAGCGACCTGCAGGCGTTGGACGAGGTCGGAGGTTCGGGCGAACAGGGCTCGCCAACCATTCTCCACCAATGCGAGGCCGATCGCTGCCGCCAGATGGCTTTTGCCTCCGCCCGGTGGGCCGAACAGGATGAGATTGGCCCCCTGTTCGAGCCAGCCATCGCCGGCACACAGCGCCATGACCTGGGCCTTGGAGATCATCGGCACGGCCTCAAAGGCGAAGCAGTCGAGGGTCTTGCCCGCCGGCAGATGGGCCTCGGCGAGATGGCGCTCGATCCGACGCCGGTCACGTTCGGCAAGCTCGTGCTCGGCCAGTGCCGCAAGGAACCTGCTGGCAGGCCAGCCTTCCTTGTCTGCCTGGGCGGCAAAGTCCCCCCATATGTGCTTGATCGTAGGCAGGCGCAGTTCATTGAGCATCAGGCTGAGGCGCTGAGCGTCGATCATGGGACCCGCGTTCATGCGGCTTCTCCCTGTTCGATCAGCCCATCGTAGATCGAGAGCGGCACCAGCTCGACCACGACTTCCGGCAGATTGGCAGGGTCCGGGCAGAACCGTGCCCGCAATGAGGTCAGACATGGTATCCGACGTGCGGCGAGATCCTCTGCGAGGATCTGTGCGAGTTCAGCCTCGCACGCCCGTTCGTGAGCCATGGCCAGAAGCTCGACGGAGATGCGGCAGGCTTCCCTCTCACCCACAGCCTCCAGCAGGTACTCGAACATGAGGCGATAGGGCTCGCGCGGGAACAGGCTGTCACGATAGACCAACCCCAGCAGTGCCATCGGCTTGCGACGCAAGGAATGGATGACGTGCCGGTAATCGACGATATGCCCATGCTTGCCGTTCGCACCGGGGCGGCCGCGCTGCAGGGTCATGAGCCTTGTGCCGCCGATGAAGACATCGAGGCGATCGTCGTAAAGGCGTACCCGCAGACGATGCCCGATCAGACGCGAGGGGACCGTGTAGAACACCTTGCGCAGCGTGAAGCCGCCCGAGGACGTCACCGTCACCAGGATCTCCTCGTAATCGGTAGTTCGCGCGTTCGGCAGCGATTGCAGCGACTTGCGCTCGGCATCGATGCCAGGGCCATGTCGTCGATTCCGCGCGGTTACGACCTCGTCGATGAAGCGGCGATAATCGGCAAGATCGGCAAAGTCTGCGGTTCCGCGCAGTAGCAGCGCATCCTTCACCACGGCCTTGAGGTGGCCATGGGCGCTCTCGATCGCGCCGTTCTCGTGAGCAACGCCTTTGTTGTTGCGCGTCGGCTCCATTCCGTAATGGGCGCACAGAGCATCGTAGCGCCTGGTCAAGTCGGCCTTCGTATCGGCGTCGAGATTGCGGAAAGCAGCCGACAGACTGTCGGTACGGTGAAGCTTCGGCGCTCCTCCCGCCGACCAGAGCGCGTTCTGCAGCCCTTCGGCCAAGGCGACGAAACTCTCCCCACCAAGGATGACATGCGCATGCTCGAAGCCACCGCAGGGCAGGCGAAAGTGATAGAGCATGTGGTCCAGCGACACCCCGGCGATAGAAACCTCCAGGTCGTTCATGCACGTAAAATCGGACATGCCGAGCCGGCCCGGCTCGTGGACTTGTCTGAAGATGATCTCCCGATCCTGACCGTTCAGGGCGCGCCAGTCGCGGATACGCCTCTCCAGGGTTCGCCGGGAGCCGAACTCGGTCTCAGGATATCGGCGGCGCAGTTCCTCGAAAATGGCGATAGGGCGAAGACCGGGAGCGGCCTCCAGCATAGGCACGACGACTTCCTCGAAAATACCGGCCAACGGATCAGGGCGGCGCCGGCTACGCGGGGCCGCCCGCTGTGACGGCAGTCGCGTATCCTGAAGTACCCGATAGCCTGTCGCCGGGCTGAACCCGGCCTTGGCCGACGCCAAGGCGACGGTATCGTTACGTCTGTGGGTCATGAAAAGTCTCACTTGATGATCGTTGATGTGTCGGCCGGCCACACGCCAGGTCCTCCTCGCCGGAAAACCCGATGCATAGCGGCCACCACGACCATCACAGGCACTCCGCAAAGAGCGCCTCCGGTGTGTCGGGACCGGCTACGGGCTACGCCCTCCGCCGGTCCCGACACACCGGATTCTCATCTTGATTGTCGCGCTTTCTCATCCTGATCGTCGCGCGACAGTATCGATGTCAGCCATACCTTTTCTCCCTCTCGACCGTCTAATTGAACCCCCGATACCAGCCCGAGAGTTCTCAGGCCTTGCGATCGGCTGTTTGGGCTCCTGAACCCGAACGATACTTCGCAATTTGCGAAATCTGGCACCAGAAGCATCGAGTGACATTGCGCCACGTCAAACGTGTCACCAGACTCATCGCCAATGAAGCTGCCTCACAGGATGATAGTTCTAAAACGGCACAAGAGCGGACGTCAGCCAGCGGATCTCCGCTGCCGAGCATGGCTCCATGTGCCATCGACGCCCCGTCGTCGAAGTTCCTATTGACATTTAGCGCTACATTTAGCAATCGCTGCCACAGAGATTCGCATCGCAGGCATCAATCGCCCGATTTGATGTAGCGCTACATTATTAATGGCAGCTTCAGATAGAGGCTGTTCGAGCAGGGAGAGTTGTATGACAAGGGCTTACTCGCCAGCCAATCGCATTGCCGTTTCCATGGGCGCACTAGTTATCGCGCTATCGTTTGGTAGTGCTGCAGCCGCACAGGATGTCTCCGCAACCGCAAGCGATATCGACGGGCAGGCCGCGCCTGCGGAAATTATCGTCACTGCAGGCCTTCGCGAACAGACCCTGCAGGATGTTCCGATTGCAGTCTCGGTCGTCTCCGGCAGCCAGCTCGACGCAGTCGGTGCAGGTGGCGTCGAATCCATCACCAACGTCGCTCCTTCGCTGACCTTCACGAAGGGAAGCAACGCGTCGAACAGCTCGCTTTCGATCCGCGGCATCGGCACCACCGTCTTCTCGGCTGCGACCGAGCCCGCCGTTTCCGTCGTCATCGACGATGTGCCGCTCGCACGTTCAGGCCAGGGTTTTCAGGATCTTGTCGATGTGCAGCGTGTGGAAGTCCTGCGCGGGCCGCAGTCGACGCTTTTCGGGAAGAACTCCTCTGCCGGTCTGATTTCCGTCACGACTGAAGCTCCCAGCAACTCACTGACCGGTCACTTCGATGGAAGCTACGCCGAGGGCGGCGAGTGGCAGGCACGCGGATCGATTTCCGGCCCGATCGGTGAAAACGCAGGTTATCGGATCAGCGGATTCTACAAGGATTACGATGGCTTCATTCGCAATGTCTCGGGCATAGGCGATCGCTGGTTGAGCGGCTATCGCAACTGGGGCGGGCGCGCCAAGCTCAGGTTCGAGCCCAGCTCGGATCTGACGGTCACACTTATCGGCGATTATAGCAACGGTCGTGACGACACAGTACCGACGCTGCGTTCAGTCAACACGCAGGCCTACGCCAATGCACTTGCCCCGCTCGTGCCTTCAGCAGACCTGCGTGAAGTCAATCTCAACGCCGACAATACCAACACGAGCAAGCAATGGGGCGTATCGGGCAAAGTCGAATATCAACTGAATGACGATTTCCAGCTGGTCTCGATCACGGCCTTCCGCAAGTGGAACTTCCGGGGCCGCGGCGATACCGACTACACCCCGCTGACCACGCCGGTCCCGGGCGTCACGCTCTGGGACGTCAACACCGGCAATACCCAGCTCAAGCAATATTCCCAGGAACTGCGCCTCGTCTCGGGCGACCTTGGCGGCTTTGACGTCCTGCTCGGCGCATTTGCATTCAAGCTGGATGCCGACACCGGTTTCATGCGTCGCACGGTAGCCACCGCAGCATCGCGCAGCGGCCAGTTCATGGGCAGCACGACCAATTCGAACATTGCGGCATTTGCCAGCACGAATATCGACCTGACTGACAAGATGCAGCTTTTTGGCGGCGTGCGCCTGCTCCACGAGAAGCTTGACTGGACGGTCTTCCGCGATCCGACCAACGTACTTGTCCCCGGGGACCTCGCACTGGGCGGAGCAGCCGGCACGGCAGCAGATTTCAACGGCTCGACCAATGACACACGCGTTGTCGGCAAGGTTGGCGTACGTCATGACGTCGCGGGCCTGGGCAATGTTTATGCAAGCTATGCTCGTGGCTACAAGGGCAAGGGTTTCAACCTGATCTTCGCATCTCAGGATACCTACAAGCCGGTCGACGCCGAGACGTCCAACGCATTCGAATTGGGCATGAAGATCGAGAGTGCGGATCGCAAAGTCTCGGTGAACGGTGCTCTGTTCTATACCAAGTACCGGAATTTCCAGGCGCAGGCGCAGCTGCCGGGCGACATCTCGTTCTACCTGCTGAATGCCGGATCGATTTCCACCAAGGGCATCGAACTGGAATTCAACCTGCGCCCCACCAGCCTCACCACGATCTCGCTGGGCGGTACGTTCATGGACGCGCGGATCGACAACTACACCGACGGCCCGTGCTACTTCGGTCAGACAGCTGATCAGGGTTGTGTCAACAATGCGCAGGACCTGTCCGGTGGGGACCTTCCCAACGCGCCCGACTTCCGCATGACCGCCTTCGTCAAGCAGTACGTTCCGATGGGCGACAGTTTGCCTTTCGACACTTACGTGCAGTCCAACATGACCTATCAGACCCGGGTGCAGTACCAGCTCGACCAGAATCCCGTGACCATTCAGGACGGGTTCGCCGTGGTGAATGCAGAGCTCGGCCTGGAAGACAAGGACGGCAAGTATTCGCTCGCGTTCTTCGTGCGAAACCTGTTCGACAAGAACTTCACCGGGAACATCTTTTCCTCCAGTTTCAACGGTGGCCGCGTCTATCAGCAGGTATTGCGTGACGCCGATCGTTACTGGGGTGTGCGCGGTTCGTTCAGCTTCTGATGGATCGCGAGACCGTTCACGTGAAAGGTCCCAACTCCGAGCAGGGGGGCAGCGTCGATCCGCTCGCGCTGTCTCCCGCTGATCGGGCCTGGGTCGATGCTCGGCTTGCCGAGCTGTCGACCGAGGACAAAGTGGGCCAACTTTTCGTTCTGAGCTCAACCAACGACGACATTGATGAGATCGATCGCCACTGCGCGCTCGGTGTAGGCGGTATTCACCGCTTCCCCGGCCACGATCTCGAAAGGGCCTGGGCTGCAACGCGCGCGGCGATAGAGCGCTCGGCAATCCCGCCACTGATCAGCGGGGATATCGAAGGTGGATCCCTGAGCCACTTCTATGCATGCCCGGTGCCCAACCAGATGGGCCTCGCGGCGGCGAACGACCTTGAGCAATCACGCAGGATCGCAAGCATAATTGCGCTGGAAAGCCGGGCGATGGGGTTCAACTGGACCTTCTCGCCGGTTGTCGACGTCAATGTCAATTTCCGCAACCCCGTGGTCGGCACCCGCTCCTACGGCTCGCACGTGGACGCAATCATTGGCCAGGCATTGGTCCTGATCGAAGAATTGCAGGCGCAGGGCATCGCAGCAACCGCCAAGCACTGGCCGGGCGACGGTATCGACGATCGCGACCAGCATCTCGTACCGACGGTCAATACCCTCGCCATGGCCGATTGGGATGCCAGTTTCGGGCGCATCTACCGAAACATGATCAACGCTGGCGTTATGGCCGTGATGAGCGCACACATCGCCCTTCCGGAATATATCCGTGCCCGCGACGGCAATGCTGGGCGCGAGGCCTTCAAACCGGCATCCCTATCCCGCACCCTGAACCTCGATTTCCTGCGCGGCGAGCTTGGCTTTCGTGGCCTGATCGTATCCGACGCCACAGCCATGGGCGGACTCAATGCCTGGTGCGAACGTGCTGAAGTCGTGCCTGCCGTCATCGAAAACGGTTGCGATGTCTTCCTGTTCAGCCGCGACGCCGCGGGCGACAAACGGCTGATGCTGGATGGACTGCGGCAAGGACTGCTCAGTGAAGAGCGTCTGGAGGCAGCGGTCGATAAAGTTCTCTCGCTCAAGGCCCGACTTGGCCTGCATCGCCGGGAGCCCTCCGATTTGCTGCCGCCGCTGGATGACGCACGCAAAATTCTGCGCCAGCCTGAAAACATGGCGCAAGTCAACGCGACCAATGCTCAGGCCATTACCCTGGTAAAGGATACGCAAGAGCTGCTTCCAATCGATCCTGCCCGCCACCGGCGCATTGCGGTCGTGGTCGAAGAGGGATGGAACTTCGTCTCCGGCGCACTTCCCCGCAGCAGCGCAGCCTTCATTGAAGGCTTGCGCGAACGCGGCTTCGAAGTGCGGATATTTGACAGCGAGGTGCCTCCGACACGCGATGATACAGATCTTCTGATCTATCTGATCGGGCAGGAGGCGACGCCCGCCATTGCACAGATCCACATCGACTGGATCAAGCTTCATGGCGGCTCGCGTCGCGCGATGCTTCGTTTCAATACCGAGATACCGACACTGATGATATCGCTTGGGCAGCCCTACTATCTGTATGACGCTCCTGAGATCGCGACCTACGTAAACGGCTATAGCAGCCTCGACAGCGTTCAGACGGGCGTAGTTGAGCGCCTTGTCGGCGAGGCTGCGTTTACCGGCGTATCACCGGTCGACCCTTTCTGCGGTCTTGAGCAGACCCGATACTGACCACCCGGAATCCGTGTAGATTTCTCCTCCCGCACGGGTTCTTTCGAGCGGCGACGGCTTCGATCCGTC
>NZ_CCBH010000185.1:0-1126 GCF_001368935.1 Novosphingobium sp. KN65.2 | reverse complement strand
GGGGCCCGGGCGCGGGCGGGGAGGGGCGAGCCAGTGGCTCGCCCAGGGCGCGGTCATTCGTCGTTGCCTGCCTTTGACGCGAGGATGCCAAATTCATCGACAACCCGGTCAGTTGCATAGATCGTCTGCCCGTCCTTCTCATAGGACGTGTCGCGCATTCTGCCTGCTGCGCGGACAAGATCGCCGACATTGAGCTTGTCGGAGATATACTTGCGCGTGCCTTCGCCAAAGACAGTGACACGATTCCAATAAGTATCGTCGGTCCAGTTATCACCTTCCTTGCGGCGATAGTTGGCGGCAAGTTTTAGGTGCGTCACATTGCCATTCGCCTGAATGGAACCAACGCGACCGATAATCTCGAACTTTGCCAAATTACGCATGGAACTTCCTTTCATTCACCCGTTGCTAACGGTTAGTTCGGAAGCGGAGATTGAGGCGGGGACAAGTAAAAAAACGGAGGGTCCGCCGAAGGTGGAAACCGCCGCAATGTCCCACATTGCATTTTTTTACTTTTCCCATCTAGCCGTATCGAAGCAACTCTAAACCGATAGCATCGGGCAATGATAAGTCACCATAAAAATGGCAATTTCGATAAAATTATCCAATAGGTTACTTCTAGATAGCAATAGATCAACTATCAACACCGCCGCATATTATCATGGAAGCGTTTAAACGACTTCACATTCATTTCCAGAACTGGCTTTCAGCCGGTCACGCTCCATTCGACGATAGATCGCTTGTCGGCTCACTCCCAGCAGAGTTGCAATGTCGCTCACATTGCGGGGAGGATCGGCAGTCAGCAGCTCGCGGGCGAGATTCCATTGTTCATCGCTAAGGGAAGGGGGGCGACCAAACTTCTTTCCCCGCGCCTTGGCGGCGGCGATCCCAGCCATGGTTCGCTCAAGCATGGCATCGCGCTCGAACTGCGCGAAAGCGCCGAGCATGTGATAAAACAGCCGCCCCGATGCGGAGGTTGTATCAATCATGCTCTCTTTGATGGATCGGAAGCCGAGGCCCTGTGCCTCGAACCGCTTGCCGATCTCGATAAGGTCATGGACCGATCGCCCCAAGCGATCGAGCCGCCAAACGACAATCACGTCTTCGCCAGGGCTCTGTTGCAAAGATT
>NZ_CCBH010000184.1:0-12771 GCF_001368935.1 Novosphingobium sp. KN65.2 | reverse complement strand
ATTTCATCGCGGCAATCCGGATGCCCGCGGCCGTGGCGCGACATCTCGAGGCTCCCTGTGCAACGGCAAGTCCCTTTCGCCATCAGGTCAAACGAAGGACTGCCAGCGGTTCAAGCCGCCTTAAAGGCCCAGTTTGAGCGCATCGACCGTGAACTTGGCACCGATGATCAGCGCGTCCTTCGTCGGACTACCGCGAAACGGATCGCCGGTCCGGTCGGGATTGTGGATGTACTGGATATTGGGCGAGAGCCGGATCGCGGGGCCGATCTGCGCGCTGTAGGACAGCTCCATCATGACCTGGTGGCGCGAGACCCTTGCGCTGCCGCCAGCGGCCAGATCCGCGGCCCGCATGCGCTGCATCGCCAGATTGCTGAAGCGCTGGTCGCTGATCATGAAGCCGATACTGTCTTCGTCCCGCCCCGGGAAGGTGCCGGTCTGGACCAGCCCGAGGTCGAAGAAGCGGCTTTCCTCCACGCGACCGGACAGGTTGGTCATGGCAACGCCGTAGACACTTAGCCCTCGCTTCGATGTCGGATCGGGGCGGGTGAGTTGCTGTTCGAAGCGGAAATAGAGGCCCGAGCGGCCATTGTGGACCTGGGCCGGGCGACCGCTGAGAATGGCAATGCCGCCCATGTCGTCACGCAGCGGGTCGTCATAGTCGCCCTTGTCGATCCAGCCGCCAAGAATGTAGCGGAACGGCAGGCGTGCCGACTCTCCACTTTCGTAGCTCAATTCCCAAGGAACGATCACACCGGTCGCATTGCCGATGCCGAAATCCGTGCCGTGGTCGCTGGCCTGTTTGCGATCCGGGTTCACTTCATAAGCGCCGACATGCGCAAAGATGTTATCCGTCAACTGCGCTTTGGCGTGGATCATCCAGCTCGACGCCGGGAAATAGGTGAAGTTGCTGTTCTTGAAGACGAAGGTCGGGTTGCCGCAGCCCGAGTTGCCCTGGAACTGGCAGTAGAGCGGAGAATTGAGGAAATGGATGTTTGCCTGGCTGCGGCCTGCCTCGATCACCAGCCGGTCGTCGAAAAGGTGCTGCTCCCAGGTCAGGATCGCGAGGTGGGTGTTCTGGGTGCCCCAGATTTCCTGAACCGAAGTGTTGTTGCCGATGGCGATTGCCGAAAGGCTTTTTCCATGGCGGTTGGTCACCGCGACATGAAGGGTTCCGCCGCCGATGCCGGCAATCCGGTCCATGTCGAAATCGGCTCCGGCATAAACCTGCCCGGCGTAAGCTGCCTCCTTGCGCAGCCCTCCACTGACGTTGCCAGCCGCTTCGCCCGTATAACTGAGCGTCAGGGTGATGCCCTGATCGGCGAGCGGCTGGAAGGACTGCGGTTGCTCTGCAGGAGCGGCCGGGGCGGGGGCCGCATTGCCCACTTCGCCTTCGCTCTGCGATTGCGCCCGGGCCGAATGCGGCGCGGCGGCGATGGACAAGGCGAGGGCGGCTGCGCCAGCAAGAGCGGCGCACTTGGAGGATACTGAAGGCATTGGATTATCCTTTGCGGATGTTCTTTTCTTGTTGTTGTTGCAGGCCGTTCAAGCCGCAGCGGTTGTCACCGGGGGGCGTTTGAGCAGCCCCACCAGCACGGCGCTGATCAGTGTCCCGGCGACAATGGCGATGGCGTAAGTCGCAAGGTGGGTCACGGCGCCCGGAATGGGCAGGACGAAGATGCCGCCATGGGGAACCTTCAGCTCCACGCCTGCAGCCATCGAGATCGCCCCGGCCGTGGCCGAACCGGCCATCAGCGAGGGGATGACCCGCAGGGGATCGCGCGCGGCGAAGGGAATGGCGCCTTCGGTAATGTAGGCAAGACCCAGAGCCGCTGCCGCCCCGCCTGCTTCGCGTTCCTCGAGCGTAAAGCGATTGCGGAACAGGCGCGTCGCCAGCGCCACGGCAAGGGGCGGCGTCATTCCGGCGGCCATCGTTGCGGCCATCGGAGTATAGACATTGCTGGCGATCAGCCCGACCGAGAAGGCATAGGCCGCCTTGTTGACCGGTCCGCCCATGTCGAAGGCCGACATCGCACCCAGGATCATGCCCAGGAGCAGTGCACTCGAACCCTGCATCGAACGCAGCCATTCGGTCAGGAAGGCCAGTACGGCGGCCACGGGTGTGCCGATCGCATAGACCATCAGCAGGCCGGTCAGCAGCGTGCCCAGCAGCGGCAGGATCAGGACCGGCTTCAACCCCTGCAGGTTCTTGGGCAGGCGGATCAGGCGGTTGAGGAATTCCACGCCGTACCCGGCGATGAAGCCCGCCGCGATGCCGCCAAGGAAACCGGCGCCGATCTGCGCGGCGAGCATGCCGCCCACCATGCCCGGGGCAATGCCGGGACGGTCGGCAATGGAAAAGGCGATGTACCCGGCCAGCGCGGGAACGATGAGCGCGAAGGCGCCCTGCGCGCCGATCTGGAACAGCGTATGCGCCAGCGTGCCCTGTGCGGCATCGGCATTGGCGCCGATGCCGCCGAGCGCAAAGGCAATGGCAATCAGCAGGCCGCCTGCCACCACGAAAGGCAGCATGAACGACACGCCGGTCATCAGGTGCTTGTAGGGTCCTGCACGCTCTTTCAGTCCCGTGGGTGCCTTGATATCGGCACTCGCGGCGGCTTCGCCGCCTTGGACCTTCGCTTCGGCCAACGCCCGCTCGATCAATTTCGCGCCGCCTGAAATCGCGGGTTTGGTGCTGGAGGCAAAGACGCGCTTTCCGGCAAACCGGGCGCGGTCGACCTCGCGGTCGGCGGCGATCATCACGACATCGGCTTCGGCGATTTCATCGGCGGTGAGGGGGGTGCCCGCGCCGACAGAACCCTGCGTTTCGACGCGGATCGGATAGCCGAGCTGCCGGGCGCCTTCGGTCAGACCCTCGGCGGCCATGAAGGTATGCGCAATGCCGGTCGGGCAGGAGGTGATCGCGACGATGCGCGGAGCGGCCTGATCGGCAGTCGCGTCATCGGCCTCTTCGTCTCCATCGAAGACCAGCGCGGAGGCGGGGTCGGCGAGGACGGCTTCGAGCGTCATGTGCCGGTCGGCGCGATGGGCGAGCGCATCGTCGGCCAGTTCGTCGGCGACCAGCAGCAGTCTTGTACCGGCGCCTGCCGCATCGTCACCCAGAGGGTTGAGCACGCCTTGTTCTGTGCGCACCTCGATCTCGATATCGTGGCCTTCGGTGCGGGCCGCGAGACGCAGGGCCTCGCCTGCCAATACGCCCTGTACGGAAGAGGACCCGGCCTCAACGATCGCAAAGACCTTTTTCATCATGCCTCTCCTGCCGTCGTTCTCGCGGCTGTTGAAATCGGGGTTAGCGTCACTTCGTCGGCGAGCGCGTCGACAGTGGCGAGCGCGGGCAGGTTCGGGCCGGCCATGCCCAGCTTCGCCACCGCGAAGGCCGTGGCGAGCCGCGCGGTCCGCTCCAGCGCAGCGCTCTCGAGCAGGGCTGCCGCAATTCCGGCGACCATTGCATCGCCGGCACCGACCGTGCTGGCCAGTTCGCCGATCGCGAGTTGGGCTGTCAGTGCGCCTTCATGGGAAACGAACAGCGCGCCGTCTTCCCCCATCGAGACAACGACCAGTTCGACGCCGCTGCTCCGCAACAGGTCCGCAGCCTCTACCAGCGCTGGCAGGTCGGGCAGGTCGCGGCCGAGCAATTGCGCAAGCTCGTCGCGGTTAGGCTTGACCACATGCGGTGCCTTTGCAGCTTCCAGTGCGCATTTCAGCGGCAGGCCGCTGGTATCGAGTATGATCCGGCAACCACATGCGCGCAGCCGTTCGAGCAGCGTGGCGTAAGTATCTGGCGGACAGCCGGGGGGAAGGCTGCCCGCCAGCACGACGAGGTCGCCTTCGCGGGCCGCGTCGCAGATCGTGGCGGTGACCATCTCGGCCCGCCCTGCATCGACGGCCAGGCCATCGAGATTGATGTCGGTTGTGCCCGCGGGATCGACCAGCTTGAGGTTGACCCGGGTGGCTCCGGCAATGCGGATGAAGCGGTCCTCGATGCCCTTGGCGGCGAACAGCGCGTCGAACGGGGCCGCATTGTCGCTTCCCAGCAATCCGTAGGCGGAAACATCGACGCCCCAGTCGGCCAGGCAGCTGGCGACGTTGACGCCTTTGCCGCCGGCGTTCTGGCGCACGGCATGGGCGCGGTGGACGGCGCCCGGTTCCAGCCGGTCGAGCGTTACGGTCTGGTCGATGGCCGGGTTGAAGGTGACGGTGAGGGTGCGCATCAGATTGCCTTTCCGTCGAGCTCGCGCACTTGCGCCGCCCCGTCCAAGGCCAGGGCACGTGCGGCCAGGTCGGCCAGTTCGCCGCGGTCGCAGCCGCGCAGCCTTGCCTTGACCGCAGGAATGTCGCGCGGGGTCATCGACAGTTCATCAACGCCGAGGCCGATCAGCAGCGCGGCGCCGAACGGGTCGCCGGCGATGCCGCCGCATACGCCGACCCATCGGCCGTGGGCCCGGGCGCCTTCGACGGTGGTGGCGATCATGCGCAGGACTGCCGGGTGCAGGCTGTCGGCTTCACCGGCCAATTCCGGGTTCTGGCGATCGATCGCGAGGGTGTACTGGGTCAGGTCGTTGGTGCCGATCGAGAAGAAGTCGGCATGGGCCGCGAGCTGGGCTGCCTGCACCGCCGCTGCGGGCACTTCGATCATGATGCCGATCGGCACTTGCGGCGCATCCAGTTCGGCGCGGACGGCTTCGCAGCGCTCGCGAAGGGCAAGCAGTTCGTGGGCCGATGTGATCATCGGGAACATGATCGAAAGATTGCCGCCTGCCTTGGCCGTCCGGTACAGCGCGCGCAGCTGGGGCTCGAGAAGGTCGGGGCGGCGCAGCAGCAGGCGCGCGCCGCGCACGCCGAGGAAGGGGTTTTCTTCAACCGGCAGTTCGAGGTGGGGCACCTGCTTGTCGCCGCCGATGTCGAGTGCGCGCACGATCAGCGGACGCTCTTCGTTTTCAGTGGAAAGAGCATCGATCATGGCGCGGTAAACGGCGAATTGTTCGTCCTCACCGGGGGTGTTGCCGCTTTCTAGAAAGAGGAATTCGGTGCGCATAAGGCCCACGCCTTCGCCACCCTGGGCCAGTGCGAAGCCGACCTGGTCCGGGCGGTTGACGTTGGCCGCGATTTCTACCCGGTGGCCGTCGCGGGTGATCGCGGGTTTGCCGCGCTCTTCTTCCTCGGCGATGCGCTGGGCCGTAAGTTCGGCGATCCAGTTGCGTGCAGAGGCAAGGTCCTCTTCCGAAGGTTCGAGCCAGACGCGGCCGCCGTCGCCATCGACGATGGCGGTCGAGCCCGGGGCCATCGCCAGCAGGTCTGCCCCACCGGCGACGACAGAGGGCAGGCCAAGCGTGCGCGCAAGGATCGCACTGTGCGAAGTCGGTCCGCCAAGCGCAGTGGCGATACCGGCGACCCTCGATGTGTCGAGCGTAGCGGTATCGGACGGGGACAGGTCGGCGGCAACGAGGATGCAGGGTTCTTCGGGCAGGTCCGCGAGCGTTCCGGTGACGAGCCCGGGCTCGATCTCTGCAAGGACGCGGCGGCCGACGTCTTCGAGGTCGGCAGCACGCGCAGCCAGAACCGGATTGCCCAGTGCCGAAAGCTTGCCGGCAATGCGCTGAACGGCCTGATGCCAGGACCAGGCCACGCCGTGGCCTTCGACCATGAGCTGGCAGGTCAGCGTGATGATGTCGGTATCTTCGAGCAGTTCGGTCTGCGCCTTGAAGATGGCGGCCTCCGAAGCGCCGAGGCGCCGGGTGGTATCGTCGATCAGCGCCTTCATCTGCGCGCGCGTGCGCACCAGTGCTTCGTTGAGCAGTTCGCCGCCGCTTACCAGGTCGACCGGTGCATCGGGCACGGACAGCTCGCTTGCGGAAAGGACGTGGATCGGCCCGATCGCAAGGCCCGGGCTGGCGGCGACGCCCGCGATCATGCGCGGGCTGCCGACCGGCGTCCAGCAACGCACGGGCGCCTTGCGCTTCTCGGCGGCGCGCGCGGCGTCTTCCTTTTCGCGAGAGGTCAGGCCCCGGACGGTAGCGACGAACTTCCCGAGCGCGCCTTGCGCTGCCGGACCTTCGGCCGAGAAAGTGACTTCGTCCCCGCAACGCAGGCCGAGCTGCAGCAGGGCCACGAGATTGCGCGGATCGGCGCTTTCGTTTCCGTGACGCACACGCAGGCGTACGGCGCTGGCACGGGCAGCTTCCACCCATGTCGATGCGGGGCGGGCGTGCAGTCCGGTCGGATAGTCGACGATCCAGGCGGCGGTATGGGCCAGGTCCTCAGCCGGAGTGGAGGCAGCGGCCGGGGCTCCATCCTCGAGCAGCGCGCGAGAGAACGCGGCGGGGTCGTCGGTTGCGATCAGGGCCTGCAGGCGTTCCTCGTCCTGGATGAGCCGGGTAAGCCGGCGCAGGATGGTAATGTGGCTGTCCGAGTTGGCGGCGATGCCAACGACGATGTGGGCGCGCTGTCCCGGGTTCCAGTCGATGCCTTCGCGAAGCTGGAGGATGGCGATGCCGTCGCTCCGGACAAGGCCCTTGTCCTCGCCCAGTCCATGCGGGATCGCGACGCCGGAGCCGAGAAACGTATTGGCCACGGCTTCGCGGCGAACCATGCTTTCCTCATATCCGGGCGCGACGCAACCGGCGGCGACGAGGAGTTGGCCGACCTGGCGAATCGCATCGGTCTTGTCGGTAGCGCTGGCATCGATCCGGACGAGATCGGCCGCGTGCGACGCGGGAATGGCGTCTGCGAGCATGGTATTTCCTCTCCTCTTGCTTCGATGAGAAAACGTTTTCTCAGTGAAATTGTCAAGAGGGCTTGTGATTTTCGTCGATCCTGAGGCATAGTCTGAAGGATTGAGAGGGCGTTTGCCGTAACGATAAGAGAACGATTTCCAATGGCGGTAGGTATCAAGGAGGTGGCCAAAGTTGCCGGTGTTTCCCCAGCCACGGTGTCCCGAGTCCTGGCAGGACGCGCCGTGGATCCGGAGATGTCGGAACGTGTGCTCGCCGCCGTCAAATCCACGGGTTACCGCCCGAATCTCGCCGCGCGGCGCCTGCGGTCACAACATACCAACACAATCGGGCTCGTCGTCGCGGACATCCGCAACCCGTTCTTCACGGCCGTATCGCGCGCCGTTGAAAGCCTTGCGGCTGCGCGTGGCCTGCGGGTCATTCTGTGCAATACCGACGAAGATCCCGAAAAGGAGGCCGCCTATCTCGAGCTCCTGCACGAGGAGCGCGTATCGGGTGTAATTCTGGCTCCGACTCGCCAGCGGGTCGCTGCGGCCGGACGGCTGGAACTGGATTACCCGGTCGTCCTCATCGACCGCTCGACACCCGATGGTGAGTTCGACAGCGTCGTGCTCGACAATGCGCGCATGGCTGAAGTGCTTGTTGAGCACTTGCATGTGCAGGGCCATCGGCGGGTCATTGGCCTGTTCGGCGCTGCGAGTTCCACCGGCATCGAACGGCGCGAAGGTTTCTGCAAGGCAGCCGAGCGGCTGGGACTGGAAGTGGAAGCCGTAGCCGTACCGCATGCAGCGCAGGCAGCGGCACAGGCGATCGCGGACCTGCTGGGGTCCCCCAAACGACCCGATGCCCTGATTGCCAGCAACGGTGTGATGCTGGTCAACGTCTTGCGGGCCCTGCGCGATCTGGGCCTGGAAGTGCCCCGCGACATTGCCCTTGCCGGTTTCGACAACAACGACTGGATGGAGTTTGTCGGTGGGGGGATCAGCGTGATCGAGCAGCCGGTAGAGGAGATCGGGCGCACGGCGATGACGATGCTGCTCGATCGCCTCGACCATCCCGATGCTCCGGCGCGCAAGGTCGTGCTCGGCGGGCGACTGGTTGCTCGTGGGTCGAGCCTTCGTGCCGGTGCGGAATGCGGCGTAGCCGGGGCATGAGCTTCAGGGAACGCACCAGTATCGGCCGCGAAACGCGCCTGTGCATGTCGCTTTCGGGACGACCGGGCAATGCCGGATCGCGCCTGCACAACTGGCTCTACGGCCATTACGGACTGGATTACGTTTACAAGTCCTTCTCTACCGGCGACCTGGCCGCGGCGGTCGGTGGCATACGCGCGCTGGGGATACGCGGCTGCGCGGTCTCCATGCCGTTCAAGGAGGAAGTCATCCCGATGCTGGACGGGCTCGAAGCATCTGCCAGGGCCATCGACAGCGTCAACACGATCGTCAACGATGACGGCGCACTCACCGGTTACAACACCGACTACGTGGCCGTCCGTGACCTGCTGGCGCGTCGCGGAATCGACCCGGCAATGCCGTTCCTGTTGCGGGGAAGCGGCGGCATGGCAAAGGCCGTGGTCGCCGCCCTGCGCGACAGCGGCTTTTGCCACGGCACCATCGTCGCGCGAAATCGCCGGAGTGGAGCCGCGCTCGCGGCCCAGTATGGCTTCGCGTGGCGAGAGGACATGCCCGCTACAGAGGCGCCGCTGCTGATCAATGTCACGCCGCTCGGGATGGAAGGGGGCCATGCAGATCGTCTCGCCTTTCCGGCAGAGCAGATCGGGGCCTGCGAGATCGCCTTCGACGTGGTTGCCCAGCCCGCGAACACGCCCTTCATCCGCGCCGCGCAGGCTGCAGGGAAAGTGACGGTCTCGGGCGCGGAAGTGATCGTGCTGCAGGCAATCGAACAATTCGCGCTTTATACAGGCGTGCGACCGGACGCGAAAGCAGTGGCGCAGGCCGCCGCTTTCGCCCATGGCGACGAAGTTGCGGAGAAGCTGCGAGAGGCGTAACCGCCATCCAGGTTCTTCCAGGGACCCAATGACAGGCGCCGATCCGGGGCGTGCAAGGCGAAGGATAACGATGCAACCGATCACACTGACCCGCTTCCTCATCGAGCAACAGCGTCGCGAGGACAGCGCCTGCCCCGCCGAACTGCGCCTGCTGATCGAGACGGTCGCCCGGGCCTGCAAGACGATTGCCCACGCCATTTCCAAGGGTGCGCTCGGCGATGTGCTGGGCAGCCTCGGTTCGGAGAACATCCAGGGCGAAGTGCAGAAGAAGCTCGACGTCATCGCCAACGAAATCCTGCTCGACGCCAATGAATGGGGCGGTCACCTAGCGGGCATGGCCTCGGAAGAGATGGAGACGATCCACCCCATTCCGAACCGCTTCCCCAAGGGCGAATACCTGCTGCTGTTCGATCCGATCGACGGGTCCAGCAACATTGACGTCGACCTGTCGGTGGGGACGATCTTCTCGGTGCTGCGCGCGCCGGAGAACTCTGCGGGCCGCGATGTGATCGAGGACGATTTCCTTCAGTCCGGCCGCGATCAGGTCGCGGCAGGCTATGCGATCTACGGGCCGCAGACGCTGCTGGTCCTCACCCTGGGCAATGGCGTCTACGAATTTACGCTGGATCGCGAAATGGGCGCCTGGCGCATGACCGACGGCCCGCTGAAGATTCCGTCGGGCACGAAGGAAGTGGCGATCAACATGGCGCGGCGCGAGCAGTGGTCGCCCGAAGTGCGTCGCTACATCGACGATCGCGTGGGCTGCGAGGCCGGGCCGTTGGCCGGGCAGTACAATATGCGCTGGACGGCATCGATGGTCGCGGACATCCACCGCATTCTCAAGCGCGGCGGAGTGTTCCTCTACCCGGCCGACCACCGCCAGCCCGGCAAGGCCCGCCTGCGCCTGCTTTATGAGGCCAACCCGATGAGCATGCTGATCGAGCAGGCAGGCGGTCGCTCCAGCGATGGCGCTGCCTCCATTCTCGACACGCAGCCGACCAGCCTGCACCAGCGCATCGGCGTCGCCCTTGGCGATCCGGAAGAAATCGAAGCGCTGCTCTCGCAGACCGTCTGAAAACGTCAGGGCCCGTCACGGGCCCTGACAACGGAAGTTGGCAGGGTGGTCTCAGTCCGGCTGGTCACCCAGCGATACGTATAGCCGCGAGATTCTTGAGGTCTGGATGCGCCACTGGCCATCCTGCCTGCGATAGGTCTCGTGGTAGTGACCGCAGCCGTGCAGGGTGAGAACGGTCCCGCTTTCGTCCCAGATCTGGTCTTCCATGGCGATGACGCCGCGGGCCGTGTCCGCAGAGAGAATGTCGACCTCGTGGCAATGCCCGTGGTGGACGGTGCGGCTCGTTTCCACTGCACCCACGATGAACTGGGTGATCACGTCGCCGCCTTCATAGACCCAGTCGTTGCTGTCCGCCGCGCGGCCGCCTTCCCCCTTGCCGTCGACGCTGAGCGAGGCTCGAGCGTCAAACACCGCATCGTCTGCAAAGACAGTGCGCAGGTTCACCCAGTCCTTGGTGTCCATGTAGCGAAAATAGCGGCCTTTAAGCTGCTTGATCTCCTCAATCGCGAGCAGGCGTTCGCTGGCATCCATCGGCATTCTCCCGGAATTTATCGTTGAAGCGGGCAGGCTTGTTCCTGTCCGATCATCGCGCATGCCGAAGACACCTGCACCTCGCCGAGTTGCTAGGCCGAAGGCCGGGTGTGGCCGCGGCGGGACAAGGGCCAAACCGAAGGCTTAGCCTGAATGCCAAGCGGCCATCGGCGCGCGGGAGCCTTCGAGTTCCGGGAGGTTTTCCGGTCCAGCTCTTATGACTTTGCGAGGTCAGCCGTTGTTGCGAAAGTGGGGCATGACGTCGCTGGCGAGGAGACGCAGTGTCCGGTTGCCCCATTCCAGGCGCTGCTGGGTGACGGGACCGGTGGTGGTGCCACACAGGATGTTGCCGATGCCCAGTTCGGCATAGGGTTCAAGGTGCTCGCGCACGGTCTTCGGGCTGCCATAGAGACACCAGGTCGCGATCCAGTCCTCGGTGAGGGCCATAGGAGTTTCGTCGGTCTTGGTGTTGGCGGCGTCTTGTTCGGCCTTGTCGCCGTAGAGCTTCTCGCGATCGACGGCGGCCTGGTAGCCCTTGAGGATCGCTTCGAGCTCCTCGCGAGCCTGATCGTCGCTCTCCGCAACGTGGACGCACTGGTAGCTGTGGGTGGTCCAGGAAAGGGCATCTGCGACAGTTTCGTCGCTGTGGCCGGCCGCAAGCAGCATGTCGCGGTAGGCAGTGAAGTACTTGGTGACGTGCTTGAGCGGCTCTGTTCCGCCGATTTTTGGTGGTGTGAAGGCCGGGATAAAGGCAGGCCAACCATGCTCGGCCGCACGACGCGCGCTGGCTTCCTTCATGGCAACGGGCATGAGGCGTGCGTGTCCCTTGGAATAGGGGGCAGGCGCGATGCGCTGAAGGACCTTGCCGCGATAGGTGCCGTTGTCGAATTCGACAGGCGCGTCGGCCATGGTCTTGGCCCAGAGCTGCTCGGCGATGGCAAGGTTGGATTCGGAGACTGGGGAGGCGTCCTTGTAGTTGACGCCGAAGCCGATCATTTCTTCAGGGGTGGTGCCAGAGCCGACGCCGACGAGCAGCTTGCCCTTGGTCAGCTGATCCAGGATATTGATTCGCTCGACGAAGCGCACCGGACTGTGCAGCGGGACGGACGTGACTGAGAAGCCGAAGTGCAGCTCGGGAAACTTGGCAGTCAGGTATGCAGCGAACATCATCGGGTCGCTGGCCACGGGCATGTAGCCGGTGAAGTGATGATCGGGCAGAAATACGGCATCGAAGCCCAGTTCGGCCGCAAGACCGGCATGCTCTATATTGTCCAGGATGAACTGCTGATCCTGCTCCGGCGCCGTAGTCCGGCCAGCAAGAAATACGGAAAAGCGCATGGCGGCTGTGTCCTCTCATCACAAGCAGCCGGAAGCTCCGGCCTGTGTCGTTCTTGATTAATATTAGAACTATAATTCCTTTAATGCAAGTGCCACGATTGCACTTGCCGCGCGGCACGGACTCAGTACCGGCCGATATAGGCGCGCGTCCCATCCACGCAGCTCCATGCGGGCGCGATGCTTTGTCGAATAGCAGAACAACGGTACTTGGTTCAGAAATCTTGCCCGCAGACGGGATCGGGAAGCGCCGATACGGTTGTCCGATCAAGACGTCCCACAGTGGTTCAGCATGCTGCTCGCTGGTTCAGTGCACGATAGCCCGGAAAGGTCTCACAGATCGGCGCTGAGGTAAGCGAGGCACATTCTGCCGAGTTCGATCTTGAGTTCGGCCCAGTCCTGGGGGTGTACGGCTTCGCCGGTGGAACCGAGGCTGAGCTGCCTTGCAAGGGTCGCAAAGATGATCTGGTAGGCGGCGTTGGCCTTTTTCTCGCATTCGTTGCCGCCGAACTGGTCGCGGTATTCGAGCATGGACTCGATGCCGAGCGCGGCGGCCCGGTTGGCGCTGGCGCGGCCCGGTTCGGAGACGAGCGGATCGAAGGAGGCGCGTTGCATGCTCAGGCGCAGGAGCGGGGCATGCTTCTTGAGCAGTTCGGCAAAGGCTTCGACGTACTGCGGCACGAGGGTGGCGAGCGAGGTGGCCTTGCTGCGCACCCTGGCGATCATTGCGTCCTCGTCGGCAGCCATCTTGGCCAGGTGATTGCCGATGACGGCGCGAACGAGGTTCTCCTTGCTCTCGAAGCGCAGGTAGATCGACCCGATCGAGACGTTGCCGCTATGGCTGACGTCCTGCAGGGTAAACTCCTCGCTGCCGCGTTCGAGCATGAGCTTCTCGGCGGCGACGAGCATGCGCTCCAGAGAAGCCTTGCTGCGGCCCTGCAGTGGCGTCTTGCTGACCGTATCGACGCTCAGCGTCGCCTTGGCATCCTTTGTTTTTGCTTTTCTCGGCATAGGTTTCTTCTGGAGCCCGCATAAAAAAGGAACGTCAATTCTATTTCATCGCGGCAATCCGG
>NZ_CCBH010000183.1:0-17435 GCF_001368935.1 Novosphingobium sp. KN65.2 | reverse complement strand
CCAATCTTTGCAACAGAGCCGATGATCTCGATATCCGAAGGTTCGAAGGTGTAGAGCCGTGCCAGGCGGTCGCGATCGGTCGGGATGGCGAGGATCTGATCGCGCTCGCGCTCGGTCAGGAGTTGATGCTTGCGCTTCGTCATGCCGGTTCCCGTCCACAAAAGGTCATCTGCGCCTATGGACAACCATGAGTAAAGAGACATAGTATGTGGACGGATGTCGATGGGGCGAAGCGGCTGTCCTCCATAGCGTCCACAGAACGACCGTTGGGGAGACGCACGGCATGGGCGATATTCTGGGCTATGCCCGCGTCAGCACCGGCGATCAGGATGTTTCGGGCCAAACCATGCGACTGGAGAAGGCGGGCGCCATCAAGGTGTTTACCGACGTCATGTCGGGCAAGAGCATGGAGCGGCCCGGTCTGGCCGAACTGATCGCCTATGCGCGTAAGGGTGATACCCTAGCGGTGGTCCGCCTCGATCGGCTCGGGCGCTCGTTGGCCGAATTGCTCGCCACGGTCGAGACGCTACGCGGCCAGGGCATCGCTCTTCTGAGTCTTGAGGAAAAGATCGACACATCGTCGGCCGCCGGCGAACTCATCTTCCATGTGTTCGGGGCCATTGCCCATTTCGAGCGACGGCTGATTTCCGAGCGGACCAGGGACGGCATCGCTGCCGCACGCGCCAAGGGCAAGCAGCCTGGCCGTCAGCCGCTCGACATGTCCAAGGTGGATGCCGCGATCAAACTGGTTGAAGCCCGTATCTCGCCGACCGAAGCGGCGCGGCAACTCGGCATCGGCCGATCGACTATCTATCGCGAAATGCGCCGCCTTGGCGTGGAAAGGCCTGCCTGAATGTCCAGACCGAAATCCGCTCACGATCTTTCCGGATTGATGAAGTACTTGGGCCGTGCGCCCTGGGACGAGATGATGGACGAGATGCTCGTCGCGCATCTTGGCCCGGCCTGCGATGCGATGGATCTTGAGCCTGATGATATATTCGACATCATCGGCGATCATTGGGAGGCGCAGCTGTGGGGCTGTGCTTTCGAAGACTTGCTCACACAGGAACTCGAGCCTGAAGGCCTCAATCTCGTCGATGAGTATCTCAAGCGCCGGGGCTGGAACGAGAAAGCGCCGAACAAGGCTTACATGCGCGCACTGCGCGATACGGTGATGTCGCTCTATGAGGTTAGCGAGGTCGTCCCCGGGCAGTCGATGACCTTGCGGGATCTTCTGCGCGATATTGCGCCGGTCACGGTGCGCGAACATAGCGCAACGCAGACCCTTGTTAACTGGGACAAGATCGCCGCACGGGTCATCGAGGTGAATGGCCGCCATGGGATTTCCGGCGCCTTATTACCGTTCAGCGCGGACGGCGCCGGGCGAGTGATCGAGGCCTTTTCCCAACTTGAAGACGATGGGCCAGGTACTGACCGACTGTCCCCTCCCGAAAGGGAGGGCCTCCTAAAAGCGTCAGGTCCGATTTTCACCAATATCTGGCTGCTTGATTGTCTGGGCAAGGCCATGTCCGGCAGCGTGCCGGAAATGGTCAATGCCGATGGCGATGATCTTGTGTTCCACCGTATCGTGTTCCCCCTGGCGAAGGGCGTGATCGGCAAGAGCGTGGTTCGCAGGCTGAACGCGGCGCAATGGCTGGAACCTGCGAGCGATACGTTCTGGAACTGGCTGGCGCCAGTGACGAAGAACAGGAAACCACGAACGACCAAAGGCGGGCAGGCTTTTGTGACAACCATGGAGGACGGCACACCTGTTTTTGCCAATGTCGAACTGGTGGGTCGCAAACTGATCGTTGAGGTCAATAGCGCCGCCCGCGCGGAGCAAGCGATCACGCAGATGCGCGAATGGCTCGGTGATTGCGTGAGCACACCTATGACCGAAATTCGGACTATGGCCCAGTTCATGGCCGATGACGCCGCCCGCGCTCCGCAGGAAGAGCCGCTCGATATCCCGTCGGACGAAAGGGAGCGCATCGTTCATGAGATGCTGACACGCGAATATACCAAAACGCTTGATGAAGCGGTGCCCGCCCTCGGCAACAAGACACCGCGGGCTTTGGCCCGTACAAAGGCAGGCCGGGCGAAAGTTGCCGACTGGCTAAAATATATAGAGAATGGTGCGGCAAAATCCGGGACTGGCGAGCCAATGGCCACCTATGATTTTACGTGGATGTGGCAAGAGCTGGGGCTGATCGACTTCCGCCGTTGACCGCCCTCACATCGCCGTTCTGGTATTGTTCGGGCTTAGCGTTGTCTGGCGTACCATCCACGCGATGCCCTCCGGTCGCGCGCATCCTCGGGCAGGTCGGCGTGAAAGCGGGCGCGGCGACGACCGGTGAGAAAGCAGTTCTTCATCACGGTCCGGGTCCAGGCGGCGAGGCTTGTTCCCGCCGCGAAGCTGGCGCGCGCGGTCCAGCACCGAAGCATGGTGTCCTGCAGAAGGTCGTCGGCATCGGCGCCCCCTCCAGTCAGTCGCCGCGCATAGGCGCTGAGCGACGCCGCCTGCTCGATCAGCGCTGCTCCGAACGCATTGTCGGGCATGGCGATCGGCAAGGGAACACGGGCAGGTATATCGGACGGCATCTCATTCTCCGGGCAGGGCTCTCCTGCCCCTCAAGCGATATAGGGTGCGGGCGCCGATGTTTCCGGCCAGACCGCTTCAAGGCCCGCTTCGTCCCGTCCCGGTCGATCGGGGCTGCGCCCGTGCTATAAGGCTCCCATATCGCGATCGGAGAGAGACGATGGAGCGCCTGTTCCCGCGCGCCTTGATAGCGTGCATTCGTGAGGCTCGGCCGCCGACGCCGCAGGAGCTTGCATCGATGGCCGAGAAGATCTGGCACGAGGCTTTTCCAGAGCGTCCATTTCGACGCGAGCGCGCCATGACCATCGCCGCCGTAGCGCTCACAGGCGAACGCCAGACGTGCAAGGGACCGCCGGCATCCTGTCCCGCTGAACCATTTCCGGCTAGAATGCGGAGCGCTACGGTCGGCCGATGGTCGCCAGGGCTGTCGTCCAGGAGAGGATGCGCCGCTTGAGCCGGCAACATGCTGGCCGTAGCACCGGCCGGTTTCTTCAAGCAGCCGATGTGGCGGTGGCGGCTCAAATCTCGGTGGGCACCGGCTTGTAAGGCACTCCGATCCGGGTTTCGGCCGTGCCGCGCCGCCGCAGGGTCGCGGCAATGTGGCGGTCGGCCGCCGCGCGATCGATGAAGGCGTGCCGCTGGGCCTGGCCGTGTGAGCCGATCCGGCCCCAGCGGGTTTCCACAACGATCATGCCGAAAAGATCGAGGCTCGCGGTGATGCTGTAGCGCCGGCGGATGTTGCGCGCCGGATCGAGCGCCACCAGCTCGATCGGCTCGGGCAAGGACAGGTTCGCGCCATTCATGGCGCGGAGCCTACGAATTATGCCTCTCCAAGTCCGGCGACTTTCTTGAATCAATGGCACGCCGGTGATTCAAGAAATCGATGGTTCCTCGAAGCGTTACCGCGTCTGCGGGAGTGCGCGACGCTTCTGGCGCTGTTCGAGCCAGGTGGTGAACGCCGACTGGGTGCAAACGTCCAAGGGTTCATAGGTGCCCGGCGCAACACGCCGAAACAGCATGGGGCCGGTCCGAACGGTGCTTCGGCCGAGAGACACCTGGCAGCTATTCCCGGTCATTCCGCACCGGCCACCTATGTTCATCACCGGACTGGTGCGGATGCGAATTGGTCCCGAGACGCGGCCCTTCGTGATGCTGATAACGCGCGCGGGGCGGCTCTGCTCGATCTTATGCCCGGGCCTGAACCATGGTCGTGCTCGTCCGTCCGACCCGCACCAGAAACTGCGCGGTGCCGTCACCGGCGCCCGCCCTATCTCCAACTCACCAACAAGATCGGCTTTGGTGAACGCCGCGCGTCCCGCTGCCTCGATATTGTCGGGCAGGATGCAGGAGCACGCCATGGCGGGCGTGGACGCGCTCAACGCCGCACCGGCCAGAGCCGTGCCGATCGCTCGCGATAGCGACACCATCATCATACCGGGAGGCTACGCCCGCACGGCTGAACGGAGCATGGCCTGAGTGCGCCTATGGAATCGCTGTCGGATCGGCGATGCGCCCGAAAAACAGCACCGCGCCGCTCTTTCGGTCTCGCAGGGTGGCAAGGAAAGGACGATCGACCACCATCTCCGGCACCTGAGGCTCTATCCGCGCACTGGTCACGACGATCTTGACTGCGGTTGCCGCCGCCGCCTCGGTGCCCTCCTCATCGACGCGCAGGAAGGTCGCGTGCGCCACGTCATCGATCGCGAGGCGCGCACCGCTGGCGAGCCCCGACAGGTCCGCACGCTGCTGGTCGAAGGCGCTTGGCATGCCCGCTGCGATCAGCGCTGCCTTCACGCTCTCATCGAACCTCGCTTCGAAGCGGGGCAGAACGATCCGCATCTCGCGAGCCTGCTCCGCGGACAGGTCGAAACGATCATTGCCGCCCTGCTCGCCGGCGAAGAAATCGACACCCTTCAGCTCACGCTCCCAGCGGCGCAGGGTTGCCGCGTCACGTGGCAGGAAAATCTCCATCACGAAACGACCGTTGCGACCATAAGGCAGCGCGATCGCTTGCCCTTCCCGGGTCTCGCGGTAGTCGAACCGGCCAATCCGCTTCATCATCGTGATCGGGATGCGCGTGCCGTCGCCACGCGTGAAGGACCGCGTTTCCGTCTCCTCGAACGGCACCTGCCACTTCGCCTTGAAGTAAAGCGCGTTGGTCAGCACAGCGGCGGTGTCATCCCCGAAGCCGCTCGGAGAGACGATCTCCGAAATCCTGCCCTTCGTCTCGCGCGAAACCCAGCCATTGATCCGCTCGGCCGCTCCGGTGGGATCACCAGCATAATCGACGGTTTCCGGAGCCGCTCCGAAGCCGGCATGCGCCTCGGCGACATACTCGTCCCGGACCGGCAATCCCTTCGCCAGCCACAGCGCGTTCGCGATGCCGAGCGCGGTATCGGCATCGCCGGTGTCGTTAAGCTGGGCATTGTAGGATTTGATGAGCGCAGGGACGTTGCGGGACGAATCCCAACCAAGCACGCGGCCAATCTCCTCGCGCGTGGCGCCCCGCGCGCCAAGGTAGGCGAGCCCCAGGCCCTGCGACAAGCTGACCGGGGAGATGAACAGATTGGCGTTTGCATCGGCCTTCGCTGCCAGGTGCGGGTAGACCTTGACGGTCATTAACGCCGCGCCATAGGTCAGGTCATGCGGCAAAGCCTCGGCGTCGGGCCGGGACAGGCTTGTAGGAAGCGAGCCGGGACTCGGTGCCGGGTCGCGCGTCGCACAGCCACCAAGCGCGAGGATGGCAAGAAGCGGGTATGACAAGGCTGTTTTAGGCATGGCTCTCCCTAAAGGCTTGGCTGCTGATCGTAGAAATCGACCTGCATCCGCATGGCTCCGAGCGGTTCCACGAAATGCGGCTGTTCGGGCAAGATCAGCCCTGGCCGGTCAGGTGTAAGGACCACCTCCGAGGCCGGGTCGAGATAGGTGAGCTTCAATCTCCCTTCGATGACCCGGATCACGCCCCACACACCGGCCTTGGTGCGATGTTCGGAGCGCAGGGCAGCGGGCAATGTCGCCTCATCGAATATGGGCGTCGAGCGGTAGGGAATCACCATTATCTCTTCACTCCCACCTGGATCGTGCATCGCACCGGCTGATCCGCCTTCCTTGCCGCTTGCCGGCATCCTTCGATCTTTTCACGATTGTCGCGCAGCAACCTGTCGGCCGCGACGATCGCCTCCCAGCTCGCCGGTGACGCGCTCGCCATCAAATGCTGCCCGGCATCCCACGGTGTCGCCTCGGCAAGAGCCCGCGTCGCCATGCGTTCGGGCCATTGCCAGCTCGCCGGCGCGATCTCGCGCGCGACCATACCGGGAAGGAAGGACCAGAGGAGGATGCCGATAAGCAACCCGCTCAACCCGAACCATAGTTGACGGTCCTTCTGATCCCGCGCCGTCAGCGCCGATTGAACGACGGTGCGCAGCTCGCGCCCCTGCTGCTTCATCTCGTCGGTGGCGGTCGCGAGGGCGGCATGGTCGGCGCTGCGAAGGTCGGCCGCCGCTCGATTGATCTGCGCCGAAACCTGTGCAGGCGTCATCGCCAGCGCCGGCGACTTCACGATGGCCGTCGTAACCTGGTCCAGGCGTCCGTTGATGCCGTCCAGCCCCTGGACGACATACCCCAGCGTCTCGGAATAGTCGGGCACGTCGATGCTGGCGCGCTCGGCCGCCAGTCCCTCGATGGCGCGGCGCATCAATGCCAGCTCGCCGCGCTGCTGCTCGACCGCGGCGCGCACCTGCTCGAATGCTTCCGCCGCCGCGTCGCCGCCTTCCTCCCATTCCTCGTCCGCCATTGTCTCTCCTTATCGGCTCAACCCTCGATCGCGGCCGATTTCCAGCGAACGGGTCAATTCCTGGCTGATCGGACGATCCCGGCGCATCTCCAGCCCCAGTTCGGGCGCGCGCCGCCGCAGCACGGATTCGAGCTGCGGATCGCGATGCAGTCCTCCCGCCAAGCCATCCATCTTCTTGGCCGTGCGCTCCGCGCCGGCACGATCGCCGCTGCGCGCGAGCTCGGCCCGCTCGCGCGCCATACCTTGCCAGCGCTCCACGAAGCGGTCGGCACGCAGTTCGGGATTGGAACGGACCTGGGCTTCCTCGGCCATTGCCCGCGCCGCCCCGCCGGCTTTGCCTTCGGCCGCGTCGCGCACCAGTGCGGGGTTGCGTTCGAACGCGGAAGCCAAATCCCGAGCCGCCTGGGGGCGCAACCGATCGAGCGCGTCCCCGGCCTTCGCCAGCGCCTCTTTCTGGTGCGGGAGCACAGGCAAGCCCTTCTCGCGCATCCGGTCCATATCGGCCTGGACGCGCGCATAGCGTTCGATCGCCTTGGCCTGATTGGGCGCGGGCGATCCCCGCTCGGAGCCGGTGTTGATCGGCCCCCCTTTGCCGTCGCGCACCGGCTCGGGCGACGTCGGTTTCGGGCGGAAGCCGGCGAACATGCCCTTGGCCTTCGCCTGCACCTTGGCGACCATCTCCCGCGCGAGTTCCGGGAACCGGATCTCGCGCCGCTCGGCGAACGCACGCACCCGGTCCTGCTCGGCCGTAGCGCCCTCACGCCCATAGTCGCCGGCCATGTCCTTTGCGCGGTCACGCGACAGGACACGGGCGAGCTGACGCTGATCGGCAAAATCATCACGCCCATAGTGGAGCTGCGCCCCGTCACGGTGCCGCGACATGCCGACATAGGCCGAATGACGGTCCATCCCCGGCGTCGCCAGCACATGCGCCTGATCCACCGTCACGCCCTGCGACTTATGGATGGTCGCGGCATAGCCATGATCGACATGGGCATAGTCCTTGAGGTCGAACGCGATCCTCCGGCCATCGTCGAGCTGCACCGCCATGCTGTCGGGCGAAACGCGCTCGACCTTTCCCAGCGTGCCGTTCTTCACGCCAAGGCCGCGCTCGTTTTTCAGGAACATGATGCGGTCGCCGCTGGCGAAGTCGCGTGGCCCCCGCTCGGCCGACACGCGCACGTCCGCCCCCAGCTCGCTGGCGTCGCGCAGACGTTCGCGCGCGGCCTGGTTCAAATCGCGCACCTCAGCATTGGTGTGGGTGAGGATGATCCGCGTCTTGTCCGGATCGGCAAGCCGCTGCGCGTCCCAGCGGCCCACCAGCTCGCCCCGCGCAGCTTCGCGCGTGTCGGCCGCGTGGACCATGCCGTGCTGCTCATAGGCATGGATCGCCTCGCCGGTGCGGCCCGTCGCCAGCGCCTTCGTGGCGTCGCGCTGCCAGTCCTCATGCTGCCGGCGAACGTCGCTGATTTCGGCCGCGCCGTGGCGCTCGGCCAGCGCGCGGAACGCCGCGCCGGCCTCGATCGCCTGCAACTGCTCGGCGTCGCCGACAAGAACGACCTTAGCCCCTGCCCGCTCGGCCTCTGACAGCACGCGCTCCATCTGGCGCGTGCCGATCATGCCGGCCTCGTCGATCACCAGCACGTCACGCGGACCTAGCAGCTCGCGCCCCTGGCCCCACTGATATTCCATGCTGGCGATCGTGCGCGACTGGATGCCGGAGCCGCCTTCCAAGCCCTCGGCCGCGATCCCCGACAGGGCCGCGCCGCGCACCTGATAGCCGGCGCGCTCCCATTCGTCGCGCGCAACGCCCAACATGGTCGATTTGCCGGTGCCGGCGTAGCCGACCACAATTGAAAGATCGCCCTTGCCGGTGATATGTGCCAGCGCGGCCTGCTGTTCTGCCCCGAGTGTCAGGCCCCCACTTCCGGCGGCGGCGTCACGATTCCACGCTGCCGCCGGGAGACCATGCCCCTCCCGTCCAGCAAGCCGATCGCCGGCGCGTTCCAACCGCTGCTCGGTGTCGATCATATCGCGCGAGGTAAAGCGGTCCTCGCCGCGTCCGTCCTTGCCCAGCGCCACCAGCTCGGGGCTGGTCCGCACCGCGCTCATCACCTGGTCGAACTGGTCCTTGCCGTCGCTGTGCCGGAACGCGAACTGCGCCAGGTCGCGCCGCGTGAACGTCGCCTGTTGCCGCGTGATACCGTCGAGCGCGATTTCCGGATTGGCGATGATCTTCTCGCCATTCTCGCGCGCGATCCGCGCATGATCCTCGACCCGCTCCGCCTCAAGGCCCTGTTCGGGCATACGCGATGCCGCTGGCCCGATCTTGTGCTGCGGCTCCAGGTCGATCCCCTGTGCCTCCAAGGTGCGATGATCTATGCGGGCATCAATATCCAGCTCGGCAAGCCGCTCGTTGACATGGTTCGCCCATGCCTCGCGCCACCTCTCCAACAGCTCGGTTCGGTTCCACTCGCGGACCTTCTTCCCGAACCCTTCCCCGTCCACCTCGCGCATCGACAGCATGACATGCGCGTGGGGCTTGGGCATCCCATCCTTGCCCATGTCCCAATGGACATTGAGGTCCGCGACCATGCCGCGTTCGACAAACTGCTTTTCGACAAATTCGCGGGCGAGCGCGACGCCCTGCACCTGATTCATTTCGCGCGGAATCGAGAACTCTACCTCGCGGGCAAGCTGCGCGTCCTTCCTGACCTCCCCCGCCTCGACCTCGTTCCACAAGGTCGTGCGGTCGTTTAAACGCTCCGGCGCACCTTCGGGCAACAGGATTTCCGAATGAACGACGCCGGCCTTGTTCGAGAAATCATGGTCGCGCCCGAGCCGGTCGTCGTGCAGCCGTTCCGCCGCACGATAGGCAGCCGACGCAACGGCGCTCGATCCGTTGGCGCGACTGATGACCTTGGCCGAGAAATGGTAGATCGCCATGACAGCCGCTATACTGCCCTTCTTAGCGCACGTCGGCAACGACGTATAAGCGCGCACTCACCACTCTCTGCCGTTCGCGTGATTGACTTGGCCGCATTTCATGATGGAACCGCTGTCCTGCCAGCGCGATCGTGCTACTGTGCGGCTCCTGTTCGACGGGCGCGAGGGAGAGAGTGATGCGAAAAACGCGCGACTATGACGCCGAATTGCGGGCACTGAGCGACAAGGCCAAGTCTATCAAGGCCAAGAAGATCGAGCAACTTGGGTTACTGGTGACGGCAACCGGGGCCGATGCGCTCGATCTCGACACACTCGCCGGCGCGCTGCTCGCTGCCGTGGAATCGGCCGACGCTGGCGAAAAGGAGGCGTTGCGCTCGCGGGGCGCGGCCTTCTTTCAGGGACGCGGGCGCAAGGCTGGGCGACGCTCTGGCGGCAACGGCGAAAGCGGAAACCAGACTGGCGCAGGCGAGGCACAGGGTTGAAGCCGCCAAGCGCCGCACCGATACGAGAGGATGGGTCGTGCAGCGCCGCGAACGCACCCGCCATCTCATAGAGCTGGGCGGCCTCGTCCAGAAGGCCGGCCTCGTCGAATTGGCCGACGACGATCGCGCAACGCTCTACGGCGCGATGCTCGATCTTGCCGCCCGCGCGCGTGATGATGGCAACGCGCTCGCGCTCTGGAAGCGGCGCGGCAAACGTGCGTTCGACGCGGAAGCGGAAGGACAGGACAGCAAGGAACAGACCGCCCATGACTGACGACACCTCGCGCCTTTCCTGGCAGCTCCTGATGGTCGGCCCCGGCATCGACCACATCACCCCCGATATTCAGGACAAGCTCGCAACCCTGCTCGATCTGCTGCCCGCCACGGCGATCATCAACGTCCAGACCGACGCCGGCTATGTCACCGTCTCACGCGACTGGCCCAGCCATCGCATGGAAACCGTCGATAGCCTGGTGGACGCCATCGCCGCCGCTCAGGGCATCACCGCTATCGACCTGCCCGAAGCGCGCTGACCATGCGCGCCGGCCTCGATCATCTTCCCGCCGCCAAGCGCCGCGAGCTGGAACGGGTCGCCCGCGTCCTGTTCGATGAATTTGAGGATGCCGTCAAAACCAAGCTCTCCGACAAGCGCAAGGGCGGCCGCATCCTCAAGCTGATCCTGTTCGGCTCCTACGCGCGCGGCGATTGGGTCGAGGATCGCGCCAGCGGCTATATCTCCGACTATGATCTGCTCGTCATCGTCAACTCCGAGACCTTCACCGATCTGCAACATGGTGGGCTGTCGCCGACGATCATCTGGTGCGCGAGCTGACCGTCACCCGCCAGCTCGCCACGCCCGTCAATTTCATCGTCCATTCGCTGATGGACGTGAACGACCAGCTCGCGCGCGGCCGTCCCTTCTTCGCCGACATAGCCCGCGATGGGATCGCCCTCTACGAAGCGCCGGGACAGCGCCTCGCCGTGCCGCGCCAGCTCGACGCGCAGGAACGCCACGCCGAAGCCAGGGCGCATTATGACAAGTGGCTCCCCGATGCCGCATACTGCCTGACGCTCGCCGAATATGCGATCCGCGACGGCGAGACCAACCATGCCGCGTTCATGCTCCACCAGGCCGTCGAGCGCGCCTATCATGGCCTGCTGCTCGTCCTGACGCTCTACGCGCCCAAATCGCACCGCATCGGCATCCTGCGCTCGCTTGCCGAAAATCTCGATCCCCGGCTGATCGAAGCCTGGCCGCGCGATACCCGCGCCGCCCGCCGCCATTTTGCGCAGCTCCAGCGCGCCTATGTCGAGGCGCGCTATTCCCATGCCTATGAAATCACCCCCGACGAACTGGCCTGGCTCGTTGACCGCGTGAAGCATCTCCACACGATCGCCGCCGCGATCTGCGCCGAACATCTCGAAAACGACAGCGGGAGGGAATCCTGATGATGGAATGGTTCCGCCAGCTCGGCCGCGCGATCCGCAACCTCGCGCGGCTCGCGCGCGAACAGCCGATATGGGCGATCACGGCCCTCGTCACCAGCCCGGTCGCCCTCATCCGCCACCTGTTCGGCGTCCTGGTCCTGTTCCTCATCACCGGCCTGGTGCTGGGGCTTGGGGTGCCGCTCATTCTTGGCAGGCTGCTCGGCCTGGCCCACGATTCCCATATCTATCAGACCGTCATGATGCTGACGGCGATCGTCGTCATCCTCGTCGCGCTGCGCGCCCTCTTTCAACCGCTGATCCTGCGCTACGGCGGCCCTGCCGGCGATGCCACGCACGGCTCGGCCCGCTTCGCCACCGATCGGGAAACTCGCCCCCTCGCCCAAAATGGCGACGGCCTGCTGATCGGCCGCGACCGCAAGAACGGCAGGCTGCTGCGCTATGCCGGCCCCTCGCATCTGCTGACGATCGCGCCGACGCGCACCGGCAAGGGCGTGGGGACCATCATTCCCAACCTGCTCGACTATCCCGGCCCGGTCGTCTGCATCGACCCCAAGGGCGAGAATGCCCGCATCACCGCCCGCCATCGGGCAAAGTTCGGCCCGGTCCATGTCCTCGATCCGTTCGGGGTGACGGGCCTTCCCGGCGCTGCCTTCAATCCGCTCGATCGCATCGACCCTGCCGGCCTCGATCTCGCCGACGACTGCATGACGCTGGCCGACGCGCTGGTCTATGACGCTCCCGGCGAAGCCGGCGAGGCGCATTGGAACGAGGAAGCCAAGGCGCTGATCGCCGGCATCCTCCTGTGGGTGGCGTGCGACCCGGAATCGCGAGGCCAGGACCGCACGCTGGAAGCGGTGCGCGACTGCCTCACCTTCGCGCCCGATAATTTCCAAAGGATGCTGCGGGAAATGTCGCGCAGCACGCAGGCGCGCGGCCTGATCGCCCGCGCCGCGAACCGCCACCTGGGCAAGTCCGATCGCGAGGCCGCCGGCGTGCTGTCGGCCGCGCAGCGCCATACCCATTTCCTCGATTCGCCGCGCATGTCGGCCGTGCTGGGGCGCTCGGATTTCACCTTCGCCGATGTGAAGGCGCACGCCACCACCGTCTATCTGGTGTTGCCGCCCGATCGGCTCGCCACCTATGCCCGCTGGCTGCGCCTGATGCTCGCGCAAGGGCTGACCGATCTGGCGCGCGCGCCGTCCTCCCCTGCCCGCTCCGTCCTGTTCCTGCTCGATGAGTTCGCCGCCCTCGGCCGCCTCGAACCCGTCGAGCGCGCGATGGGCCTGATGGCCGGCTATGGCATCCAGCTCTGGCCGATCCTGCAAGATGTTCACCAGCTCCGCGCGCTCTACGAGCGCCGCGCCGGCACCTTCCTGTCCAACGCCGGCGTGCTGCAAGTGTTCGGCGTCAACGATCACGACAGCGCCAGGCTCGTCTCCGATCTGCTCGGCCAGGAGACAGTCGTGTTCGAGACGATGAGCCGCGCGATCGACGCGGAGGAAACCGGCATATCGTTCGGATCGCAGCATGTAGCGCGGCCGTTGCTGACGCCGGATGAAGTCCGCACGCTGCGCGAGGATTTGCAGCTCCTGTTCCTTGCGGGGCAACGGCCGATCGTCGCCGCCAAGCTGCGCTACTACGCCGATCGCGAGTTCGCCGGGAAGTTCGACAAGGCGTGAACGGACACTATCGACGAAGTGAAAAAGGCCGTTTGCTGTATAGTGTCAGAACTGCCGCCAAGGGCGGAAGGATAGAATATGGACCAACGCGTCATTGATCTTTGGGACCGGCTCATGGCCTATGGAGAGAGCGGTTCCGCACCTCTTCCGGCGATCCGCGACGAAGTGTTGGAGCTGCACGAAGCGATCACCGATGAGGAAAGCCGGCTCGGCCTCATGCGGATATTCAATCTCGTCTGCGATCTTGTGGCGGTGCATCTCCAAGAGACGAACGGCGATCTTGAAGCCTTCGCCCAGCACCGGCAGGGCCAGATATGGATGTTCCTGCGCGCGGAATGTCTTGTCGATGGCGCGTTGGACCGGAGCCGGCTGCGATATGTGACATGGCGCGAAGTCCAGGCCGGCCGCATGACCGAGGATGATCCGCTGCGCCGCTACGCATTGGGCGATGACTCCGCCTTTGATGAGCTGATGGCCGCGCCGACGCCACCGAAGCGGACGCGCCACTAGGCGCGAATGTATAGGCGTATACAAATATACATGTTCGCCGTCTGTTCGCCCTTGGCGTTGTTTAGCGGACTTTCCGCGCCCTGCCCTGCCGGCTCTTGGCGTAGGATTCCGCCCTCTCCCGCAGCAATGTTCGGGGCCAAATCCGTGAAATCGTTGCCTGGCGCACAAACCTTGAGGCTCGCCGTTTCGATCCCCGACCTCGCGAGGATCTAGCTTTCCAGAAATCGGCCGCATGGGAAGCCCGTAGAGCGCCATTGCCGCTTGGACCCTCCCCGGCCTGCCAAACGTCCAGAATGAAGCCCAGCGGCCCGGAAATCGCCCCTGCTGCGACGTTTCCGCCTCCCCTGCCCTCTCGGCTCGATCACCGCCCTATCCGCCTGGCTTTCCTGGAAAGCCAATTGCGACGGTGCCGCTGGCGCTGTGGTGTCGATAGAAGCGGGGCGTTTAAACGATCCTCAATCTAGCAAAAAGCGTGCCGGCGAAGCCGGCTCATCATGGGGATGCCGGGTGGGAGGATCGCAAAGCGATCCGGGGCGGCCGAAGGCCGCGAGCCGGCGGGGGCGAAGCCCCCAAGAGGCGGCGCTTTTCTTCCCTCTGACCGGTGCCGGTAGCGCGGCGCGAGTGGATCATGCTGCCTCTGTCCCGAAAATCAGGACAAGTTGTTCGATCTGGCGGGACGCTGGTGGGTGAAACCACGATGATCCGGCGTCGAGTGGGCGCTGCGGTTAAAGTTATCCACAGGTCGGCCTAGTGTTAATATATGGGTTAAAGAGTCGTGTTACGGGATTTTGGCGGTTTCATAAGCAACTGAAAATATTAGAATAATCGGGCGTTTTTTTGCCCTCGGCGTCAACGGAACCCCGAATCTGGTGACTCCAGAACCCCGAATCTGCGTCAACGAAACCCCGAATCGCGATCACCCGTCAATGAAACCCCGAACTTTTCCGTTGCGTCAATGAAACCCCGAATCTACGGTGCGCGTCAATGAAACCCCGAATCGAGCCTGACCGTCAACGAAACCCCGAACTCCCGCTTGCCGTCAATGAAACCCCGAACGGCGCGGAGGGACGCCCTCCCCTGCTGCCTGTTCGCTACCCCGATCCCGATCTGTTCATTTGCGATGTTCTCGACGCCATCCCCAAGGATGACATGGCCTCGATGGAGCATCCGATTTTCTCGCTCGCGACCAAGCCCGATCGGCGCGTGTTCCGCTATGAGCATAACGGCAACAAGCTCGAAATCGTCCCCAGCGTCAAAGGGCTGGCGACGATCCACGACAAGGATATTCTGATCTACTGCATCTCCCAGCTCATCGGGAAGATGAACCAGGGGGAGCGACCGAGCCGCACCTTGCACCTCACTGCTCGCGATCTACTGGTGTGGACCAACCGGCAAACCGATGGCGACGGCTATGACCGGCTGCGGAGCGCGTTCGAGCGGCTGTCGGGGACGCGGATCACCACGAATATCAAGGCCGATGGCGAGGAAATCACCGAAGGTTTCGGCCTCATCAATGAATGGCGGATCGTGCGGCAAACCCGCTCCGGCCAAATGTCGGAAATCAAGGTCACGCTATCCGACTGGCTGTTCAAGATGGTTGAGGGGCGCAGCGTCCTGACGCTCCATCGCGACTATTTCCGCCTCCGCAAGCCGCTCGAACGGCGTATCTACGAGCTGGCGCGCAAGCATTGCGGCGCGCAGGAAAAATGGTCGATCTCGGTCGAAACGCTACAGAAAAAGACCGGCGCGAGTAGCCATTTGCGCGTGTTCCGCTCGATGCTGCGCGATCTCGTCGCGCACGATCATCTGCCCGACTATGCCGTGGAAATGAACGGCGATACGGTCACGTTCCGCAATCGCGAGGCTCTGGATACGGTCGAGGCGATCGAGGCGGAACCCGAGCGGCCCTATATCGACCCCGAAGGCTTCCACGACGCCAAGAGCGTTGCGCCTGGCTATGACGTTTACGCGCTCTATGACCAATGGGTGTCATGGTGGATCGACAGCGGGCGGCCGGAACTGAAAAGCCCCCGCGCCGCCTTCATCGGCTTCTGTCGCAACAAGCACAAGACTGCCCCCTTGCGCTAGTATAGGTGTATAGATGTATAGGTGTATAATTGTATACATCTATACTAGCCGGCGATGCGCCCCCTTCCCTTCTTCACAAACAGGTCGTCCAGCGCCTCGCCCAGCAGGCTTTGAACGGTCGTCCCTTCCTCGGCCGCGATAATGCGAAGCTGCGTGCTGACCTCGGGAGGGAAATGCCCGCCAATCAGCTTGGTCCCCTGTCGGCCGCTCGGCGGGGCCTTGCGGGTCACGTCTACCGGCTCGATCGCCGACGCTGGGGCCGGGGCCGCGTCTCCGTCCGCCTTGGCGCGGTTCAGCACCGCTTGCAGACTGTTTCCGCCCTTCGCCATCACGCCACCTCCGCCTGATTGTATAGGCGTATATTTGTATACTCGTATAGTCGGCGGATTTCGTCGGCCGCTGGCCCATGCGGCTCGAACTCCTGCACGGCCCGGCCTGCGGCTTGGGCGCGGAAAAAGGCTTTGCGGTTGCCGATCGTCACCGGGCAAACCGTCGCGCCTAGCTCCGCCACGGCCTGAATCGCATCGCCAGTTTCCTGACCTTGCGGGGGCACGAAGGTAAGGACCACGGCAAAGGCGCGGTCGAGCTGGCGCACCACGTCGAGGGTGTGCGTCATGCTCATCGTGTCGAACACGGCCGTCTTAGTCGGGATCAGGATGAAATCAGCGTGACGCGCTGCCTCATAGGCCACGTCGCGCGCGACCGCCGCCCCGTCGATCACGACAAGATCGGTGCCGGCGTCCTCGCAGGCTTTGAGCATAGCGGGCAGGCGCACCGGCTGAATCGACGCCACGGCGGGCGTGTCGAGCTGGCGCACGTCCTTCCAGAACGAGGCCGTCGCCTGCGGGTCCAGGTCGATGATCGCGGCGACCTTGCCCGCCTGCTCGGCCGCGACTGCCAGACAGGTCGCGAGCGTCGTTTTCCCAACGCCGCCTTTCTGTGAGAGAATGGCGAGAACCTTCATGCTACACTCCTACACGTATAATCCTATACTTGTATACACAATAGACCGGGAGGGGAAGCCCTGTCGTTCCCGAAATGACGATAGGGAGGCGCTGAATCTGAAATGACGAAAGCGCGCCGCATCATTCCTCCGGTTCGGCGTCGTCATCGTCCAGCGGCTCATGCTCCATCTGGCCGTGATCCTCGATCGGGCAAAGCGGCGCTCCGGCCTGCTCAAGCCATTTGCGCGCGGTCCTCACGGTATAGCCGCACGTCGCGCACTCGCATTTGAGCATCCGGGTTTTCTGCTTCTTGGGCGCGGTCGACTCCCCGTCCGTGTCGAGACGGGCATGGGGGAGGGGGCCAACGCACTCCAGGATCGGCGCGATGGCCGCAAGGAACGCCTCGCCGGGGGTGGTGGCGCGCATCGGCCCGACCAGCCCCAGCCCAAGGGCGACCCGTTAAACGTCTTCCCATGCCCTGCCGGGATGCCGACAGCGGCATGGACCAGCTCATGCGCGAGGATGGCTGCGATCTGCGCCGGCATCGCGTCGGGCGCGTGCGCCAGGTCCGGGCGGATGAAGATTTCAAAATGCCCGTCCGCGCTCAACCGATTATCCCAGCACTCGCCAATCGCCTTGGCCTTCGCGCCTCTGCTGGTGAAGCCGATCGCCACGCGCACGCGGTCGGGCAGGGGGGCGTCCAGCACCTCGAACAGCGGGGCCATGCCCGCCGCCACCGCATTGAGCCAGCTTTCGCGGGTTTCGTGGGTCATCGTCCTTACTCCCTTCAAATCGCCTGTTCGGCGATGGCCATGCCATCGGCCGGAACACGGACGCCCAAGAACGCCGGCGAGAGAGGGGGGCAGCGGGATTCGATGGGGGTGGTGCGGCCGCAGCGCAGCGAGGCACGGCCCCGTCTAATCCCGTTGCGGGGGGGGGGGGGGG
>NZ_CCBH010000182.1:0-7348 GCF_001368935.1 Novosphingobium sp. KN65.2 | reverse complement strand
CAGCGATAGATCGTCGTATGATCGACATCGATCCCACGCTCGGACAGCATTTCCTCGAGATCACGGTAGCTGATGCCGTATCGACAATACCCGCGTAGGTTCGCTTCAGCAGTTTCGATTCGAAAGTTCAATGTGATTGCTGCGGGCGGTCGTCGCAGTTGCGCGGAGGCGATGATATGATGCACAAGCACGGGATCGGCAGATAGGTTCTTCGAAGCTGCAAGAGTTAAAACATTCACACATGAAAGATTGAAATGGATACACGATTATTTGCTTTCGTCGGCGCAGACATTGGCCCTTGGCGGATTGTCAGGGCCGAAACGAGAGTTGGCGAGCCCCTGCCTGAAGCCAAAAGGCTCAACGTCGTATCCGCTTCAGAGTTGCAGTCTGAAACCAATGCACCCTGGATACTTCGTGGAATAACCAGCAATGAACGATATGTCATGCGCGCAGAGAAGAATGAAATTGTAGCGAAGCAGCAAGGTCTGGCGCGCCCAGAAGCAACGTGCGGTGCGCTAATACCGATCCGGAAGAACGCAGCTTGGTGGGAGCTCACGCAAGACGAACGCCGGAGCGTTTTCGAACAGTCGAAGCACGTCCAAATCGGGCTTCAGTATTTGCCTGCAGTAGCGCGCAAGCTCCACCACTGCCGCGACCTCTCAGAGAATGAACCGTTCGATTTTCTGAATTGGTTCGAATACGCGCCAATTCATGAGGTTGAGTTCAACAGGCTGCTTTCCGAACTGCGTGCGTCAGAGGAATGGAAATACGTCGACCGAGAAGTCGATATTCGTCTTACGCAAGCACAGGTCTAACCCGCCGATGAACACGGACCCCCAACAACGGCGCGGGGCGGCGCCGTTTCGGGCCGGTTATCGGCAACGTAGAACTCTCGGATACAGTTGTTCTGTAATAACTTCTCAAGCCAAATTGATTTTTGGAGTGGATATGGAAATGGAATCAAGAATATTTTCGGTAACAGAATATATTCGTCCGTCTGACGGCGAACCAATTCGTTCAGTGGTTCTGGAAACCAAGGACTCAGCAGTTGTTGTTTGGCATGCCCATCCTGGGCAAGAAATAACCGCTCATGTTCACCCGGACGGCCAAGATACTTGGACGGTTATCTCTGGAGAGGCTGAGTATTACCAAGGAGGCGGCAAAGTCGCTCATCTAAAGGCTGGAGATATTGCCATAGCAAAACCTGGCCAAGTGCATGGCGCTCTAAATACTAGTCCAGTGCCGTTTGTATTTGTCTCAGTGGTTGCATCTGGCAACGCGGGTTTTGCGTTGGCTGAAAAATAGTCTTTCTCAAATGTGTGCCCCAGAGAGTTCTAACCCATCCATCAACACGGACGCTGCGCGATGAAGCCGCGCCGCGCCGGCTAACTCCACGTTGAGCGTCAGCTTTCCATATGTCTGGGGGTCTGCAACGGGTCGGGTGCCGTCGCGTGCGCAGTGTCAAAGCTGACATGACTAATACATGAGATGGGCTGATGCTCGCCGTCCGGTCAGGCAGCTGCCCCCCTGCAGGACTCACAGCAGTTGTATGCCACCCGTCATCCGAGACGTCAGTCGGCCTCATCCAGACCGGAACAATCTGGACGTGACGTCCGGCTGGCATTGCCGTGATCGAAATGGCGGCTAGTGACACGACTGTTGGGTCTACCCCATCGACCGGGCGCGGGACAAGCCACGTTGATCGGCTGACGGAATTTTCGGCGGTTCCGGCTTAGAACCCCATAAAGGGATCACGCCGCTTCGAGCGTAGGGATACGCGCGATGATATCGGCGTCCTTCACTGCCTGCACACGCAAGTCGTAATTGCGCTGCATGTTCACCCACATTTCGGGCGTGGTGCCGGTTAGCTTGCCGATCCGAAGCGCCATAGTCGGGGTGACATCCTGCTTTTCAGCGAGGATATCGTAGAGGGTCTGCCGCGACACCTCGATCAGCCTGGCGATCTCCGCCTTGGGCTTGTTGAGTGCGGGCAGAATGTCCTCCCGCAGCAGCTCACCGGGGTGCATCGGGGCAAGGCCGGATACGAGCTGGTTCATCATCTGTCTCCTGTCCGGGCCGATCCCAGATCATCATGCGTCTCTGTATAAGCTCTATATGTAAACTAAAGCCTTACATGTCAAGCATTGGCTGACAGATTTTTAGGAGGGGCTTGCCCCTCCTCAATGATAATCCTCGATATTCACGTCGATCGCATTGCCGTCATCCCAAGCCCATGTGACCCGGTAATTGCCGCTGGCATCGACTGCATATCGTTTGGGCTTGGTGCTCAACCCATGAAAGCGAAAGCCCGGAACATTCATGTCCTCGGGCTTCGTGGCAGCATCTAGCGTGAGCAGGATGCGGCGAACGCGGTTGTGGTTCTGGACGGGAAGTTTTGAGCCATCTCCCTTGGTGGCGAAGGCTTCGAGCGCCTTGCTGGTGTATGTTTTAATCATAGACACATTGTAAGGCATTTCCTGACATTTGTCAAGTATTACCTTACACTCTGCCGAAAACGATTCTTCGGCGGCGACCCTACCGCCCGAACCCGATATCCGGCCCGTCACGTCCACGCTGACGGTCTAGCTCCTGCTCTCGCTGCCGATCCCGCCCACGCTGCCCCGATTGGTCCAGCTCAATCGCCGGCACCTGGTCGCGCTGGGGTGACTGGTCGAGCGCCGGCACCGCCCCGAACCCGCCCTCGCTGCTGGTCTGTAGCCCCGATCGCATCGCCCGCGCTGCGCCCTGGACCAAGCTGGACATGCCCTGCATCGCTAGATCGGCACGCTCGCGGAGTTGGTGGGACCACTCCCGTATCCGCTCCTGACCACGCTCGATGTAGAAGCCCAGCCCCCGCTTCTCCATGATCGCCTCGTTCATCTGCCCGCGCGGGGTAACGGCGTGCGGCTCCTTGCCGGCCGCGATCTGCTCGGCCGACGCGCGCCGCTCGATCGCGGCCGACGCATGGCCCATCTTCACGGTCGGTTCGATATCCAGCCCCTGACGCTCGTAACTGCGGTGATCGACCCGCTCGGCTACCTGGGCGTGTTCCAGCGCGCTGTTGACCATCCCGGCCCACCGCTCGCGGATCGCCTCCACCTCCACCGAGGCCGTCGAGCGCACGTCGAGCTGGCGCGTCTTCGCCCCCAGCCCGTCCGCCTCCGCTACCCGCGTCGTCGTCATGACGTGGGCATGGTGGTTACGATCGTCGCCGTAATCATGCGGGGCGTGGATCGCGGCATCCACTGCCACCCCGTAGCGGTTGCGGATATCCTCCGCGAAAGCACGCACCAGGTCGCGGCGCTGGCCGGCGTCCAGCTCGGCCGGCAACCCCAGCTCATATTCTCGCGCGACCTTGGCGTCCTTGCGCTTCTCCGCCGCCTCGGCCGCGTTCCACAGCGCGGAGCGGTCCTGCGCCCACTCCGCGCCTTCCGGGGCGACGATGAACGCGTCCTCGACGCCGCCCCGCCGCGTGTAGTCGTGCACCAGGCCGTCGCGCTCGTTTTCGAGACAAGCGCCGGTCCGGTACGCCGCAGCCGCGACCGCGCTGCGCCCGGTCGAGCGCGACACCGATTTCACCGCCAGATGGTAGATCGCCATCGTCGCGCCTGCCTTCTCCAACGTGGTCCAGCGGCGTTGCGCTGGTCGGGGTGTGGGGCGGAGGCCCCGCTGTCGCATCGCGACATGGGTGCAGGGTATCCCTGCCGCACGCATTACGCAGTAATGCTAAAGTGCGCCCTTGTCTCCTATCGTCGTCTCGGGTGGTTTCGTTTGTTGGTTTGAGCTATGCTCGCTTTGTTATCGTGCTTTCACGCGGAGAAGGTATGGCGGCACCAACACCCGAAGCCATCGAACAGGCTCGCAAACGGGTCAACCAGGCCAAGGCCCGTCTCGACGCGCTCAATGCCCGTGTCGCTGCCGAGGGCCGTCGTCTCGATACCCGCCGCAAGATCATCCTGGGCGGACTGCTCATCGACGCCGCCAGCAAGGACAAGCGGTTCGCCGGCATCGTCTCCGAACTGACCCACCGCATCAGCCGGGATCAGGATCGCAAACCGTTCGAGGGATGGACGCTGCCCGGGGAGGATCGCTGATGGACCGCGACCGCGACGACGACCCCCGTCGCCTGCTCGAACAGGCCCGCCAGCTCAACGAGCGGGAACGCGGAAAGGGAATGGCTCGTGGCGGGAGCCGAACCGATGCCCCGGCCGGCAGGTTCGATCCCGCCGAGTTCGACACGCCCCCCGATCCGCCACCCTCTGCCGCCGGTCGCGCGCGCGATGTCGCCGACGCCGCCCAGGCGCACAGTTTCTTCTCCCACCTCGACACCAACATCCAGCGCGTCCTCGCCGGCTTTGGTACCCTGCGCGATCTGGTGGCCGATGTGCGCGCCAGCCTTGCCGATGCCGCCGCCAGGGACGCACAGCGCGCCGAGGACGAGGAAGCCCGTGACAAGGTCATAGCGGCCCGCCTGGTCGATCCTGCCGCCCTGGAGGCCCGTGCAGAGGCTGGCGCGCGTCGTGGAGCCACGGACGGCCTTGCCGGGGCGGGAGAGGCCCTGCGACGTCGGATCGACGCTGACACGGCCGCGCACGCCGCCCTGGCCGATCGTCTTGCGGCTGATGCCGCCGATCGCCGCGCCCATGAGCAGCGCCGGCGCCGGTGGGACAGGTGGTGGAACGGCGCGCTCGCCGGCTTCGCCCTGCTGGTGCCGATTGCCGGGGGTTACGGCTACTACCTGGGTAACGGGGCCGGCGAGGCGCAAGGCTATGCCCGCGCCCGTGATGAAACGGCTGCGGCGAGCTGGGCCAACACCGTCAACGGTAAGCTCGCCCGCCGCATCGATCAGGCAAGCGAACAGACCATCCCCGCCATTGCCGCCTGTCCCAAGGATCACGGTTGGAAGCGAGAGAAGCGCGACGGGGTATACTGGTGCTTCGGCGCGAACCCTGATGCCAAATCCTACACCGGGTGGCTGCTGCCATGAACCTAGATGATCGCACCCGCACCTGGCAGCTCATCATGACCGGACATGATCTCCGGCGCGTCACGCTCGATACCCAGGCGGACATGGCGCGGCTGCTCGACCTCGATCCCTCAATCTCGCACCTGACGCTGGAAATCGGCGGGGATCGCGTCCACGTCGCCCGCGACTGGCCCAGCGACCAGTACGAGGAGGCCGATCGCCTGATCGATCGCATCGCCGCCTCCGGCGTGTCTGCGATCGTTGTCCACGAGCGCGACGGCAAACCCCCTCGCCGCGTGACGACCGGCGAATGATGGCACGATGCCTTCGCCCCGACTCCTTCCTCGCCAAGCCTGCGGCCGGTAGGCCGCCCCTGTGACGGCGTAGCCGGCACGCATCATCGGTGCATCGGCCGAAGGCCGATTCCGCTTGTCATCATGCAACGCCAGCCTCGCGCGTGCGCGATGATTCTAGATTCTATTGATTCTATGATTCAGGGGTTGCTTGTCTGTTGATTCATATAGGAAAAATGGCCTGACCTACGACAAATGGGGTGCTCAGTTACGACAAATGGGGTGAGCACCTACGACAAATGGGGTGCTCAGTTACGACGGATCGGGTGCCCCGTGAGGAATGGGGTAACTGTGCGATCTATGACATTGACGTTGATCTTATGTCGTAACTGGCTAAGCTCATGCTGTGCTCGACGACCTTCCTATCGGCCGCACGATGAAGGCGGCTTCCACGATCTCGGTTCGTGACGGTCATGCCATCGTCAAAGCTGGCGAGTTCATCGAAGCACGGTTCGGCGCGGGTACGTCACCCTCTTTGGCGGCCCGCAAGACCCTAGCCCTTCTAATCGCCAAAGCTGCCGGTGAAGCGTGGCGACCGGGATCACATGTCATCGCCAAGCGCGATCTGCGAGGCACCCACAACGCCAATGATCGGATCCAGGACACCCTCGATGAGCTGATGGATGTGAAGTTCCAAATGCCTTCGACCTCGGCGCAAGGGCGTGCGGCGACGCTCACCGCTGCCCTGCTTGCCTGGACGCTCAACGAACATGCCGAAGACGGCCGGGCCACCGTCGAGTGGGAGTTCACGGCACCGGCTAGGGCAATCCTACAGGGGAGCGATTACTACGCTCGCCTCAACCGGGCGGCTCTGCTCGCCTTCCGGTCGAAGTATGCGATCACCCTCTATGAGATGGGTTGCCTGCTGGCTGGACGGCGTAGCCCCACATGGTCCGGAACGGTCGATGAGCTGCGGGAGCGGCTTGGCGCACCCTCTAATTCGATGCCCAACTTCTCCGACTTCCGGCGTCTGGTGCTGACACCTGGCAAAGCCGAAATCGATCAGCTCGCTGCCTTCACGATGGACTGGTCGGAAAAGCGCGGGGCGCGGGGCAAGATCACCCACGTCACCCTGACCTTCACCCCTAAAGACGACGACGCCACTGACGCCGCGGCCGATGAGGCAGGACGCCATAGCAGCGGCCGAAAGGCCCGCCGGGAAGGGACGACAGAAACCATCGTCGACACCGCCAGCCTCATCGCCTCGGCGGCTTCTCGGCTATCGGTTTCGGACACCCTACGCTGGCCGGCCGACGATCAGGTGGACGAGTTCAAGACCCCGGAGCTTCATGCAATCGGAATGGCCCTAGGCGGTGGTCACTCCGTACAGCGCCTAGCGGATCAGTATGCTCGCGTCCGCCCCGAACAGCGCCGTAAATTGGTAGGGGATGCCCTCAAGGCAGATTGGACGAAATGGGTTACGGGGTGTGCCACCAAGTGGGGCAGAGTCTGACCATTTCGCCACCTGACCGTTTCTGCTAACAGTTAGCGGATCACGTTTTGAAACGATCCGCAACAGGGACGGATAAAATGGCTTACACCCTCGGAGAAGCCGCAAAGGCGACAGGTATTAGCAAGGCTTCCATATCGCGAGCCATCAATAGTGGTCGAATTTCTGCGACAAAGAAGGATGACGGTTCTTTCTCGATTGAGCCAGTCGAACTGCACCGGGTGTATCCTCCCAAGTCAGCCGCACCAGTAACCGAAACACCATTTGAAACGCTACGCAACGGCAATGCTGACACCCGTAACGGGTCAGATTCCAATGTATTACAGGCTCGTCTTGATGCTGCCTTGGAACAGTTGCGCGATCGGGACGGCACGATCGACGACCTTCGTCGTCGCCTCGATCAATCGGATGAGGAACGGCGTGAGGCTCAAGCCCGAGTGATCGGACTGCTGGCCGGACCCGGCCCCACGGAATCCAAGAGGGGGTTTTTCGGTCGTCTATTTGGCCGTCCTGACGAATGACCGCGATCACATCCATCAAATGAGATTTACACCCCCATTTGGCCCAGTCGGCCCGAAG
>NZ_CCBH010000181.1:0-34327 GCF_001368935.1 Novosphingobium sp. KN65.2 | reverse complement strand
CCCGCCAGTCCGTGTTCCCCTTGCTGATCAGATCGGTCAACGGCCGAAAGTGGTGAACGGTCTCACTAGCGCTAGTGGCCGAGATGTCGGGGGGAGCGGACATTGACGAACACAATGTTGCGCGTCATCCGAGGTCCGGAGGTGCAACGTTGGAATCCTATGGCTCGACTTACCTACAGCTTTGTGTCTGCCTTTTTGAAGATCGGCGTGTTCGTATTTACGGTGCTTACGGCCTATCGCGTCAATGATGCTACCGCATTAAACCTAGGTCCATGGGTGACAGTCCCATTCGTATGCTTTGCGATCCTCGGAACAAAATGTGCGGGAGAAGCGGTCGACGGATTTGTGCGTCGGAAGATTGGCTATACCGTCACCAACTCGGACGACTGATCCCAAGAAAGGGAACGGCCCCCTAACCGCTCCTTCTTTCCCAATGAACCACTGGAACACCGCGGCATAAAGCCGCATCCGCACGGTTTGGTCCAAGGGGGCAAGGTCAGCCTTTGCGGTCTCAATCGTCGTATACCTGCCCAGCGAGTCGAACAACCAGAGGCGACACCCGTGCTCGCGGCTATGCCTCCACCCATCGCAAAGGATCAATGAATGGTGGCGCTGCCAGCGCCTGCTTGCATCCACCAGGCCTCGCGCTGCTCGTGAACCATCTTGGCCGCCTCTTTCGCGTGGTCGATAAACTCGCGCCCATGCATTCGCCCCGCACCGACCTCGCGTTCGGCGATGGGCTCGAATTCGTCGGAATCGACGAACACTTCATCGATCATAGACCGAGGAAGACCGCCAAGCGCTTCACATGGCGGACGTAATCCTTCTGGGTATGCGGACCGAGCCCCGCATCATCATGTCGTGCTGCATCCGCTGGCGCAGCGGGCTGATCGGGGCCGTGTTGATCGAGACAGTCATGGCAAGTTCCTCCCCGTTAAAGGAACTGCCAACGTCACCCCGCTAAAGGCATACATATAGCACGCTACGCTGCACCATGCGCCCATCCCGCTAAGCGGGTTCATGCAAGGGGCGTACCTCTCAGGAACGGCCGTTGAGTTTGGCTACCGCTGCGGTCCGCTCACCATTGAAAGCGCCGTTCTCGCTCAGAAGTATCGACGCGGCCAACGCCGATGAGTAATCGTTTCTTTGCTTGCGGTGAACGAGGGCCAGGCCACAGAAGGGCCGGTAATCCCCTTGCATTGTGTATCACGCGATGATACGTATCATTTCATGATACAGAGCGCCAAAGGAAAATTGGTTAATCAGGTGTTGGCAGGCAAACCGGGCAAGGGTTTCCCTAACGATATCTTCCGGGCTGCTGTGCGGAAGCTGGCAATGCTTGAGGCGGCGGTGAATCTGGACGACTTGCGGTCGCCTCCGGGCAATAGGCTGGAAGCCCTGTCTGATGACCGTGAGGGCCAGCATTCGATCAGGATCAACGGCCAATGGCGTATCTGTTTCGTCTGGGCCGACAATGGCCCGGAAGATGTAGAGATCGTGGACTATCATTGAAGGGAGTTGTCATGACCATGTTAAAAACCCCGGTCCATCCCGGCGAAATCCTCAAGCATGAGTTCCTTGAGGAGATGGGCATTTCCGCTGGCAAGCTGGCGAAGCATATCCATGTCCCCCGCACCCGCATCGAGCGGCTATGCGAGGAGAGGACTTCGGTCACGCCGGACACGGCCAAGCGTCTGTCCAAGGCACTTGGCACGACGCCGGAGTTCTGGCTCAACCTCCAGACGCATTATGATCTGCTGGTGGACCAGGCCGCTGACATTGAGGAGATTAAGCCGCTGCTGGCGGCTTAATCTCCTCGCGCGGTCGCAATGCTATCTCCGCCGCACATAGCCTCTTTTGCGATTTACCCACCTGAACGCGGCCAAGTCGTTTCCGGCCACAAATTTGAGCAAGCGGGATCAAAAAGCGGTCGGTCGGCATCCAGGTAACGAAAATTGATCGCTGAACGGCCAGCAAGGGTCGGGGCTCGCTACTGGCCCAAATTGAGATAGTAGCGGGTCGATTTCAACGTACCGGTCTGCCCCAATGCGCCCATGCCGACCAACTCCTGCAAATCGCGGGTGGCGGTTGCACGTGAGGTGCCGGTGATGGTGATGTAATTGGCCGCGCTCAGCCCCCCGGTGAATCCGTCCAACCCTTCGCGGAACATCCGCGCGATGACGCGGGCCTGTCGCTCGTTCAGCCGGTCCCGAAAGCGGTCGTAGAATTGAGTCTTGGTGATGAGAAAGTCGATCAGGGCAAGACTGTGCGTCTGGGCGTCCAGCACGGTTTCGGCGAAATAGATCAGCCAGGCGGTGATTTCGTTATGCTTGTTGGCGGCTTCCAGCGCATCGTAATAGGCGGCGCGCTTGCGCTGGATGACATGTGAAAGAGCTATCAGGCTGGGCTGGTCGATTGCCTGTGACAGCACTTTCTCGGCTAGCGCACGGGCCACACGACCGTTGCCATCCTCGAAGGGATGGATCGACACGAAATAAAGGTGAGCGATCCCGGCCCGGGTCAAACCTGGCATTGGTTTTGGCCCGTCGGGAGAAGTAGCAGCAAACCACGCAAGGAAACTCTGCATTTCCTGTGGCATGTCCTTCGAGGGCGGGGCCTCGAAATGAACTTTCGGCTTGTGGCTGAAACCCGAGACGACCTGCATGGCATCCGCGTGTTCGCGGTAGCTGCCGACAGCGTCGATGTCGTGTCGCCCACTGACGACCATGCGGTGCCAGGCGAACAGGGTCTCGTCCGTGAGTGGCTCACTAAAGTCGCGATAGAGGGCGATCATCATTTCAGCGATGCCGCGCTCGGCCGGCGGGATGCGACGGTCGCCGACTTCAAGACCGAACTGGCGACGCAGCGAGCTTTGCACGCTGTCGCGGTTGAGCAACTCGCCTTCGATCTCGGACGTCTTGAGCGCTTCGCCGGTCATGATGTCGACGGTGACGGCAGCGCGGTCATCCTCGGCAAGGTGCTTGACCGAACCGATGAGTATGCCGGACTGTTGCAGAAATCGGGCTTCAGGCGCCGCCAAACGGGCGCTATCCCAACGAAATTCAGGCCAGTCTGGCTGCTGCCAATTCCACTTCATGAGCTATAAATATCCCTTTTATAACTCATTGAACATCATTTTTTGAAGCAAAAAATTGCGATTTATGGCTCATCCAGATATCATGCGCTGAGTGCTCGGCGCGGAAAAACCCATTCTGATGCGTTCTAACTGTGGCCGTCATGGCCATAGGAGACGTGTCATGGGATTATCAGAATTCGATCCCGCCGCTCATGAGCGGGTTTCATGGAACGCCGGGCGAAAAGTGGGCGCGAAGCGCGCGCTCAAGCCTCGTCAGATCTGGGCTGTCCGCTTCTTTCTCGACCAACATCGACGCATCCGGGATCGGGCACTCTTCGATCTCGCCATCGATAGCAAACTACGCGGCTGCGACCTGGTAAAAATGAGGATCAGCGACATCGTCTGTGATCGAAAAATTCGGATGCGGGCCACCGTCGTTCAGCAAAAGACCGGAAGGCCCGTCCAGTTCGAGTTGATGGATGATGCTCGCGCCAGCCTTCTGAAATGGCTTGAGCTGCGAGGTGGAGCGCTCGAAGATTTTGTCTTCCCCAGTCGCACAGATCACGCAGCCCATATCAGCACGCGCCAATATGCCCGCCTGGTCGACGAATGGGTCACGGGAATTGGCTTGCCGAGCGAGGATTACGGCACCCATTCCCTGCGGCGCACCAAGGCGTCCATCATCTACAAGGCCACCGGCAATCTCCGCGCGGTCCAGATACTTCTGGGACATACGAAGATTGAAAGCACGGTCAGATACCTCGGCGTAGATGTGGAAGACGCCTTGAGTTTAGCAGAGGGCACGGAAATCTGAAGCCATCTGGCTCCCCGCTGGAGCGGGGAGCCAAAACCAATTAGAGACGGCTACGCGTGCCCCTTTGGCGAATGATGGACGTAAGATCCGTCTGTCCGCACCTGGGAAGTCGACATCAGCGACTGAGCGACAAAGAAGGGGCGTTCTTCATATGGCGACCCCCGAATAGTTACTGGGGAACGAAACGGGAAATCTACAATGCAGCTCCGCCGCGTCGTAGCTTGCTGATGCCTGGCGTGGTTTCACGATGCAGTGGTTGTTACAGCCGACCGGCGCGCATGTGTGCAAGGCACGGAGGTATAGAAAATTACTATGGGATTGCAAAATAAGCGTATTTGACCCTTTGCGTTTGTAGATGTCATTGACCTTCCAAACAACAGGGGAGATGGTGGATGGCAACTGGCAAATCCGCATATTTTGTTATGGCGACAGCATGCGTAGCAGCAGGGAGTGCTGCTGCTCAGCCTGCCGACTATCCTGCACCCGCTCCGGCAAGCGCGCCGGTCGAGACGGGCGCCCTCCCGCTCTATGGCGCCAAGACGCCAGGATCTGCCGCCAACGAGAACTGGGCCCGATACTTCGGGAAGGACTATGCGGTCCGCAATGTCACCCGGCCCACCTTGACCCCAGTTCTTCCCAATCCCGCCAAAGCGACCGGCGCCGCTGTGATCGTGGCGCCCGGCGGCGCTTTCATGGCGCTTTCTATGTCGCACGAGGGCTGGGATGTAGCTCAGGCCCTTGCAGACCGCGGTATTGCAGCGTTCGTTCTGAAATATCGCCTCCTTCCAACCCCCAAGGATGAAGCCGAAGCCGGGAAATATATTTGGGCCAAGATGATGAAGGGCATTCCCGATCAAACAAAGCAACCGGTGCTGACCAATCCGCAGGCGACTGAAGATGGCCTTGCCGCATTGAAGATGGTGCGCGAACATGCCGGCGAATGGGGCGTGGATCCCGTTCGCGTCGGCATGATCGGTTTTTCGGCAGGCGCCATGACCTCGCTCCAGACCGTCCTTGCCGCGAAGTCGGGCAAACGACCTGCTTTCTTCGGGTACATTTATGGCCCGCAGGCTAAGATCGACGTTCCGGCAGACGCATCGCCGATGTTCGATGCAATCGCTCTCGACGATCCCCTGTTTCCCTCGATGGGCTTTCCGATTGCGCAGGCCTGGCTCGCAGCCAAGCGGCCTGTAGAAATTCATGGCTACCAGCAGGGGAGCCATGGTTTCGGGCTCGGAAAGCCAAACACCACGACAACGCTCGTGCTAGACGAGTTCATCGCTTGGCTTTCTATGCAGGGATTCCTGTCCAGAAAGACAGCCCCCTGACCAGTGAAGCGCCCGAAACCGGCGAGTCTCTTCACGGTCACCCTCTCGGAAGGACGATGGGAAAGCTGCCGTTCCGTTGCTGGGGAGGGAAACTGGAGCGCTGAGTGACCGGGAAAGGTCGGCAGCTGTCACCTCGGCTAGACGAGCAAAACCGCCGACAAACCGGACCTTCCGGCCGCAAATAGTCGCGCTGAAAATCGCCTTTCATTCATGTTGCGGCAGAGCGGGATTTGAACCGCGTCATCGTCTGCCGCCCCCGCCGGCGTAGCGCCCGCTTTCTGATCTTCGCGCTATCGGCATGTTTGGAGCTAGATCGAACAGCTTTGGGCCAACATGTAATTCTCCGAATCGTGGGTCGGTTCGGCATTGCCCAGACGGCAACTCGCGCATTCAAGCTCGCGGGCCGTACGCGTTCCGTTCCGCCATTATGCTGCCGCTTACTGGTGGACAAAGAAAGGTTCTCACCACCAGACGTCCGGTCAGCGGTTCAGTCCGGTTGAACGGAAGGAGTGAAAGGCAACGCGCGAGGAAACAATAATCGAACAGTATCATCGCGGTCGTTCCGACAAGCTGCATCCAATGGACGTATGCAAACGAGGGGAAAAGGCCCATGATCAGCAAAGCCAGGTACGCCATCCTGACTTGGGCCGGAAACGACCGAAGGCCTTGGCCGACCATTGCAAATACAGGAACCTGGATCGCTGCGAGGGCAATCAGGCCCTTGACGAAATCGCGATCGATAAAGAGGTAGTTCACCAGTGCCAGGTCCATGGCCAACCAGAACCACCATGCAAGATAGAGCTTGGGCATGGTCAATTTCCCGCGCGTCGCATACCTGATCCGGTGCCGTCTCGCGTAGATCGGACCGGACCAGGCTGCGGATCGTTGTATTACGTGACAACCAGCTTTGGCTTGAGGCCGATAGGCTGGGAGATGTTGTGGAAGTTCGGCGAGGTCGCCATCACGGCGGCGTGAACTTCCTCGAATTGTTCGGGGGTCGCGTTGCCCTTGATCCGAACCGTGTAGGACATCGTTTCGTATCCAGGCGCCACCGATGGGTCGAGCCGGTGGTGTCAGTCCCATGCGAACCGCTCTCCGTTGGTCAGACCTCCCCTTCTCTGCGCATGCCCTCAGCTCATCAGGGATTGCCACTCGGCGAGAGCCGCCGAGCGTCTCTGTTTATAGATTTCCCTGCTGACGAGGTGTCGTTCCTGGGCGAAATGATTGTGAACTGAGGCGTGGACCGAAGCGAATTTCTGTAGCGTCTTCATCCGCCGGAACCGGAGCATCGCTCGCTCTCTTCGCCGGAAGGGCAGGTGTGAATTTTCAACCCGGTTGTTTAGGTAGCGGCCGACCTCCCGGCGGCCTTCGTTTCCGAGTTCACGCATTGCCGCCGGATAAGACCGTAGCCCGTCCGTGACGATGGTCTCGGCCTTGCCGTGGCGCTTCAGTGCCTTCTTCATGAACCGCAAAGCCGCTGCTTTATCGCGGGTTTTGGTGACGTAGTTTTCCAGGATCTCGCCTTCGTGATCGACCGCGCGCCAGAGATAGTGCATCTCGCCGTTGATCTTCACGTAGACCTCGTCAACATGCCACCGCCAATGCCGGAAGCCCCGCATCCGGTTGACCCGCTGGCGGCGGATGTCGGCAGCGAACATCGGACCAAAACGGTTCCACCAGAACCGCACCGTCTCGTGGCACAGGTCTATGCCCCGCTCGAACAACAAATCCTCGACGTTCCGCAGGCTCAGCGGGAACCGCACATACATCATCACGACGAGCCGGATGACCTCAGGCGAGGAGTGGAAATATCGAAATGGCGAAGCGGGCTTTCGAGGGCGGGGCATGGCCCCGCCCTACCCTTGCTCCATCCCATTCGCTAGCCGGTGCAATCCTTTTGACAGAGCCCTTCCGCCTTGCCCAACGCGCAGGGCGGGGGCTGTTACGGCACAGTCTGGGCCTCGGCTATCGCCTGCTGAGCAGCCTTCGTGCCGTTGGCAAGGGCACGCGTCACGCAATCCTGATCCGGATTGAACGGATAGATCCGGTCAAGTTCATCGCACACGGCGCGGGCGACGCTGCGTACGCGAGTCATCAACCTGTCCTGATCGTGAGGCTGGCTGAGGTCCAGGTCATTGTAGAGCACCGGAATGCGCACGGTCGTCGTGACGATCGGTGCACCGGTCGTGCTGGAACGCTCGATCCGTGCCGGCACCGAGCGCGGAGCCTCGACGACGATTTCCTCAGGCGCGGTCGGCTCCTGCCCATCGACGGGCCCCTGTTCCTGCGCGCCTGCCACAGCCGCCGAAAGCGCCAGGCACATGCTGCCAAGGGCTGCCGTGCCGATGATCCGTGTCCAATAATCCATAATTTCAGAAACCTCCGCCCCCGCTCTTGCGGGAGCAAGTATCGCAAATCATTGATCCGTCGCAATCCTTAGCCGATTGCAGACGAAGTTTCGATCAGCGGCTCATCGGTGACGTGCGACTCACCATCGATGACAAGATTCTGCCCGGTCATGAAATTGCCCTCTTGCCGGAGAGATAAGGCACGCGGCGATCAGACCTCGTCAATGACCACATTGCTAACGGGATCGACCTGCTCGGGCTTGGCTTCGTCGAGTGGCACCCCGTCGTGCAGGTAAGCCGGCGCCTCGATCAGGATGAAGGCGATACGGCAGACTTCATCGGTCGTGTTGCGCCAGAGGTGGTTGGTACCCCGCTGAACGATAATCCCGCCCTCGCGGATCGTCTTCTTGCGCCCGTCCTCCAGTTCCAGTTCGATCTCGCCCTTCATCACGATGCCATAGTCGATCGAATTGGTTCGGTGCATCGGACTCTCCTTGCCCGGGAGCATATCGACCACGCGGATCACCGATCCGCCTTCCAACGTGGTGCCGGTCGTGCGGTCGCGGCCTTCGGTTTCGTCGTTGTTGTCGGCCGGGACGGTAGCGGTCGTCCAGATCGTCAGGAACGAGGCGTCGCCGGAGGGGATCATGCGGGTCGGCTCACAGTCCTCGGAGCGAAAGACCGCGCGACCGTTCCCGTCGTGGCCGGTGACCACGCGCTGTACCGGCGGGAGACCGGAATCGGAGAGGAGTTCGCTCATGGTTTCACAACTTTCTGTTCCAGGGCGCCACAAGGCGCACAGCCATTCCGCGAGTGCGTTTGCTCGCTTAGCGTATCGCCGTACTTCTTGAAAAGCGCGCGCGCAGGCCGATTGCGACCTGACGCATGCGCCGAACGGGCAAGTCGTCCGAAATCCGTCCGCCGCATGTCTTCCCGCAGATCAACGATCCCCTCCACCGCTACCTGGGAAGCCGATGGCATCCCCTCGAATTGAGATCTTCGCAATATGGCGACAGACTAGCGGCGCGCAAAGCGCATGTTGTAGGATCGAGGCCATCGGTCGGGCCAAAACCTCCCCCGATCCGAAGATCGGGAGAGGTCAACTGGATCGCCCCGTCCTGATGGAACTCAGGCATATAGAGGAAGCGGGGATCAAACCGGTTCGGCGAGCTTTTGACGGATCGCGTCGGTCAGGGCGATGGGATCTCCGGCAATCTCGGGCTTCATTTCCCATTCGCCGAGCCTGATCGAACTGATGCCGACCAATCTGGCTCGTTCGAACCGGCGCTCCATGAAGGCATCGAGCGCATCTCCGACCTCCCGGCTGGCCAGTTCCTCGGAAAGGACCACCGCGTCTTCGATCGCCATGGCAGCCCCTTGCCCCAGATGAGGTGTGGCACTGTGCGCGGCATCGCCGATCAGCACGACCCGGCCCTTGTACCAGGGCGAAGGCATGATGCAGGCCTCCAGCGGACGATAGACGACCAGTTCGGGGTCGGTCACGTGCTTCGCGGCTTCGCCCAGAACGCCGCCATAGCCTTCGAGGCGCTTTCGCATCTCCTCGGCCAGCGTCTCTGGCGCGAAACGCGGATTGTCCGGCTCCTCGAAGACAGCAAAGATATACATGGTCTCCGGCGTGAGCGGACAATAGCCGGCCTTGCCTTTCGGTTTACCGATGTAAAGGTCGCTCCAGTCGACTTCAGCCGGACGCGGAACGTTGTAGCGCCATACGCCCTGCCCGGTGTACTGCGGCCGGGCATCCGGCCATAGCGTCTTGCGCACGGCCGAGTAATTGCCGTCAGCCCCGATGACGAGACCGTAGCTGCCCCTGGTTCCGTCGGTAAAGGCAACGTCCACCCGATCTCCGCGATCCTCAATCGCTTCGAAGGTGACGCCCAGCCGCACCGGAATGCCCAGTTCCAGGACCTTCTCGGTCAGGACCTTGTGCAACGCGGGACGCGTCAGCCCGAGGTCGGAGGGCAGCCCGTCGACCGCAGTGTCGCCGGGCAGCTCCTTCAGGACATTGCCTGCCACGTCGCAAAAGCGCGCCCCGCGATAGGCATATCCCGCCTTCACCGCGGCATTGCCGACCCCCAGCACATTGAGCGCGCGCACGAAATTGGCCTGGACGATGATGCCAACGTGGTAGACCTTCCAGTCCTTGTCGCGCTCGACCACTTCCACGTCGATGCCCTGCTGGTGCAGCCCGATGGCGACTGCCAACCCGCCGACGCCGCCGCCGATCACCAATACCTTGTTTGCCTTGGCCATGTCTCGTCTGTCCTCTCTCATTCAGCCGGTTGTGCGGCGGATCGGGGTGCCGGCTTCGGATCAGCCGGCAGGAAGCGAAGCTGATCGTCGCGGGCGAAAGTCACGTCCCAGTTGGGATAGTCCATCATCCAGCGGGGCAGTTCGTGCATGAAGATCGCAGTACCGAACGGGCCGTCCCAGACGCGCGGTTTCCAGCCATCATCGACGCAATCGCAATCCGCGCCGTATTCCATTTCACCGCCGAGGAAGCCCACCGTATCGGTGTAGAGAAAGGCCGCCGAGGTCAGGCGGTGACGCCCCAGGCCCCAGCCATTGTTGCGCCATCCGTTGCGGTCGAGGAAGTTCTTGGCGACCATGACTTCGTCGATGTCTTCCAGCTCGAAATTGCAGTGATGAAAGCGCAACGTGCCATCGAAGTTGGGCATGCGTGCATTGGCATCGGCAAGGAAAATGTTGTGGTGCTCATAGGCGCCATCGGCGCGGATATAGACGCCGAAGCCCTTCTGCACGTCAGTGACGCGGAAACCGAGCCGGTCGCGATAATATTCGAGCGCTTCCTGCACATCGGGGAAGGTCCAGACGCAGTGGTGGATACGCTTGGGTCGGGCCCGGTCGATCCACTTGCGCGGCTGGTTGAGCCTGCCGACATAGCCGGTCGTGTTGCTGGGCGAAGGCGCCCCGTGAACCGGGCGGGGTTGCCAGACCGATAGGGCAATGGCCTGCCCGAACGGCGTAACGAAGTGGACGGTACCCTCCTCGTCCGTCACCAGTTCGTGATCGCGTCCGAGATCGGCGACAAGGCGCCGCAGTCCCGTTGCGCTGTCGACCGCCCAGACGCACTCGTGAACGCCGATCCCGGTCTGCTCGGTCTTCTTCGGCAGGTCGGGATGGCCGCGCACGAGCAAGCGGACTTCGGCGCCGTCCTGCGTTTCGAAAAGTGCCGATTTGGCGTCCTGCTCGATCGGCTTGAGGCCGTAATCCATGAAGAAGCGGTGGGCCGTCTCAAGGTCATCCACGAGGAAGACCAGACGCCTGATACCGATGATTGCCATATCCAGACTCCTGTATTCTGTCAGGAATCGGGATGGCTTGGCGGCGCGACGTTTTTCTTGATCTGCCTCAATCCGGTTCCATGGATTGATCAGATGCATTCCTATCCATGAAATCGAATGTTCGAACTTGGGACGCTTAAGCGCAGGCCAGCATTGGCATTGCTGGCGGTCTCGCAGGAGCGCGAAAGCTTGCACAATTCATGCCCGCCGGGCACAACAGGACTGTCAGAACTCGAATGCAGACCGAGCACCGGGGGCATCGTCCCGGGCGAACTACAAGTTCGGTGTGTTCATCCGGTATTCCAGCTCGATCTGCTCACGCTCGCCTTCCATGGGCGATGCATCTCCGAGCGGGACGACATTGGCCGCGCCCTCCGTCTGACGCGCCGCTGCATCCAATCGTTCGACGACCCAGCGCAGCGCTCGATCGTTGTTGTTGGAAACATGCCATTGCACCGCTTCGCGGATCGACGGAATGCTGAAAGGCGTCTCGCGCATGACCAGTGGCAGGTTGCGCACAAAAGTCTCGGCCATGCGGCGATGAACCGTGGCGATGCGCTCGGTGCCGATCACCAGCCCGGCAAGCGAGAGAAACGTCGGCACGACGACCTCGACACGCCGCTGCTGCTTCTGGCGCCGCACGAACCAGTCATCGAATGCAGCGACCCGCGCCTTGCCGAAACGCGCCGTGACATGGCCGAGCTGGAAATAGCACTCGCGCGTCATCGCGTTCTGCATCGCCGGATTGCCTTCCCAACCGACGACCACGTAGTCGTCCTCGAAGAGGATCTGGCTAGGGTGATCGGTGGAAATGGCATAGTCGATGGTCAGCAGAAGGTCGACATAGCCGCGCTCGAGCATCTCCACCGGGTTATCGTTCATCGGCTGGATCTCGAAGCGAATGCCCGGTGCAGCCCGGGCGATCTCTGCCAGGGCCGGTGCCAGAAGAACCTCGGTCGAGTAGTCCGAGGCCATGATGCGGATCTGCCGGTCGGCCGTTGCCGGATCGAAGGGCGGCACAACGGTGATCGTGCTGCGGATCTGCTCGAGAACCGTCTGAACCGGATCGATCAGTTCTTCGGCACGCGCGGTAAGGATCATGTTACGTCCCTTCGCGACGAGCAGTTCGTCGCCGAAATAGTCGCGTAGCCGACCCAACGCGCTGGAAGTCGCCGATTGCGAAAGGCACAGCCTGTCCGCAGCAAGAGAAACGCTGCGCTCCGTCAACAGAGCGTCGAGCGCAACCAGCAGGTTGAGATCCAGCCTTCCAAATCGCATCGCCTTCTCCGCCGCTCCCTGGATAATCAGGCCGGGAACGAATAACGGATGCTTAGCAAGGGTATCGGTCCGCGCACAACGCGCAATGCTACCCGGCTAGTGTGGCTGCGCGACTTGCGCCGGCCACACCTTTCGTCATATTATTTGCCGATCTTCATCCCCAACGAAAGACCGCACGTGAAGCTTCTTCATCTCGATTCAAGCATCCTGAACGAAAACTCGGCGACCCGGGCGATCTCGGCCGCCGTGGTCGAACACCTCAAGCAAAACGATCCCGCGATCGAAGTTACCTACCGCGACCTCGCCGCAGCACCGCTGCCCCACGTCACCCTGCCCGCACTGGCCGGGGACGAATCCGCGGCCCTGGTGGAAGAACTGCTCTCCGCCGATATCCTGGTGATCGGCGTGCCGATGTACAATTTCGGCATGCCGACGCAGCTCAAGGCCTGGTTCGACCACGTCCTCGTCGCAGGGCGCACGTTCCGGTACACCGCAGAGGGACCGCAGGGCCTTGCCGGCGACAAGCACGTCTTCGTCTGCATGGGCCGTGGTGGCTTCTACTCGGAAGGGCCGATGGCGGCGATGGAGCACGCTGAAAGCCACGTGAAAGCGATGCTCGGCTTCATCGGCATCACCGACCCGGCAGTCATCGCCGCGGAGGGCATCGCGATCAGTCCCGAGCAGCGCGAAGCATCGCTCAAGGCCGCGCTCGACCAGATCGCCGAACTGCAGATCCGCGGCACGGCACCAGTAACCTGACGAAGCGATGAGGGACGCGCCCGTAGTCGCGGACGCGTCCCTTTCAAATAGCCTTACGAATGGCCAGGCTCTCCGTCTCCTGAAGAGATCAGGTCGCAGCCGCCTCATTTCGTTTGAGCCAGGCATTGCGCAAGTCGCGCTTGATGACCTTGCCCGCAGCACTGCGTGGCAGAGGCGCATCTCGGGTTTCCATGCTCTTGGGCGTCTTGTAGCGCGCGATGCGGCTGCGGCAGAACTCTGACAATTCGGCGAGGTCCAGAGCGGGACAGCCTTGCTTCAACACAATCACCGCGTGAACCCGCTCTCCCCAGGTCGCATCCGGCACGCCGATAACGGCGACTTCCTCAATCGAAGGGTGCCACGAAAGCGCATTCTCGACCTCGATCGAGTAAACGTTTTCCGCACCTGACACGATCATGTCCTTGAGGCGGTCGGTGATGTAGATATAGCCCTTCTCGTCGACATAGCCGACGTCACCGGTATGCAACCAGCCGTCACGCAAGGCATGGGCAGTTTCCTCCGGCCGGTTCCAGTATCCCTGCATGACGTTACCGCCTCGCCCGACGATTTCGCCAACCGTTCCGGCAGGAACTTCGCGGCCTTCTTCATCCACGATCCGGATTTCATAGCCGAGGCACACCTGGCCGCATGAACGCAAGAGCGACGGATCGGAATCGGGCCGGTGATCGCGGGGGGAAAGGAAGGTCGCCGCCGGGAATTCCGTCTGGCCGAACCCCTGAATGAAGTCGACGCCCGGAAAGCGCTGCCGGGCATAGTCCAGCGCGGCAGCGGGCATGGACGATCCGCCATAGCCCAGCACCTGAAGCGATCCCAAATCAAGCGTGGTCGCAAGGTCAGACTTGGCCATGCGCTCGATAACCGCCGGAACCGTGAAGCAATGGGTGACCTGATGCCGGTCGATCGCGCGCAGCATCGCATCGGCATCGAAGCTGCGCATGAACACGTGCGTCCCGCCGACCATGGTGCAGAACAGGGTACCGATGTCAGCAAGATGGAACATGGGCGCCGCGTGAAAATTGACGCAGTTCTCGTCGACCGAGATCGACATGAGCAAGTTCGACGCCATCACGTGCAGATTGCCGTGGCTGAGCATGACGCCCTTTGGCAGACCGGTGGTGCCGCCGGTGTAGAAGATCGCGGCCAGATCATCATCGGCCTGGTTCGCTTCCTCGACCGGCCGCGCATTCCTCGCCATATCGTCGAGATGGAGCTCGCAGACCGGCGACGGCCCGTCCATGGCGATCAACTTTCCGATCGCACCGTCTTCGATCAGGCCCCGCGCGACATCTTCGTACTCCGCACCGAAAAGCAGCAGCCGAGCCTGCGCATCGCGTAGTTGAAACGCGAGTTCGGCCGGCGCCAGTCTTGTATTGAGCGGCACGAGGGTACCGCCTGCCCAGGCACATGCAAAATAGGCTTCGAAGAAGAAATCGCAATTGTTGGCGAGGATCGCCAGCCTGTCTCCCGGACGCAGGCCCGCGGCGCGGAAACCTCCCGCGAGGCGGGCGACGCGCTCACGAACCTCCCGCCAGGTCTTGCGTCTATCGCCATCTATCGTCGCAACATGATCCGCACTGACGGTCACAGCACGGCCTAGCGCCTGAGTAATCCTCATCCCAGATACTCCAAACTTGTAATTCCAACCGTGCACCCAAAGTGAACTGCACGGACATCGCCGATCGGTCCGGACGGCCCCGAGCCTTCATCTACGGGCCCGATCGCCTGCCTCATTCGGTCCGACCGAGCCACCGCTGCAGAACGTCGGCGTTATCCTCCCCGATCTCGCGCGGGGCGAGCTTGCGCACCGAACCGGGCGTTGCCGAAAGCTTCGGGAAAACACCTTGCATCGGCACCGGGCCGTAATCGGGGTGGTCAAGCGTTACGACCGCTTCGCGCGCACGGAAATGCGGATCCTCGAGCATGTCCTGCGCATCGAAAATACGCCCGGCCGGAACACCGTGCTCGATCATTGCCGCCTCGACCTGGGCAACAGTCAATTGCGAGGTCCATTCACCGATCAGGGCGTCCAGCTCCACCTGATGTTCACCACGGGCAAGATGGGTGCTGTATCGTGCATCCTCGGCGAGCTCGGCCCGGCCCATGGCCTTGCATAGCCGAGCAAAGACAGCGTCCTGATTGGCACCGATCAGATATTCACCGTCACTGCACGGGTAGACGTTAGACGGGGCGATGCCCGGTAGCACCGATCCGGTACGAGTACGCTTATGCTCGGCCACCGCGTATTCCGGAATCAGGCTCTCCATGACCTGCAACACGCTCTCATAAAGCGAGGCATCGACGATCTGGCCTTGCCCGCTCTCACTTCGGTGGTGCAGCGCGGCAAGCGCCCCCATGCAGCCGTAAGTGGCCGCCAGGCTGTCACCGATGGAGACGCCCATGCGCGAAGGCGCCCGGTCGGGTTCTCCGACGATCGCGCGCCAGCCGCCCATGGCCTCACCGATACCGCCGAAGCCGGCCCGGGAAGCGTAGGGACCGGTCTGCCCGTAACCGGACACACGCACCACAATCAGTCCGGGATTGATCTTGCGCAGTTCGACAGGATCGAGGTTCCACTTCTCCAACGTTCCGGGGCGAAAATTTTCGATCAGGATGTCAGCCTGGCCCGCGAGGTCGCGCAAGGTCTGCTGACCGTCCGGAGAACGCAGATCCAATGCAACGGACAGCTTGTTACGGGCGATGACCTGCCACCAGACCGGAGTTTTGCCCTGCCCCCAGTTGCGCATAGGATCGCCGGCACCCGGCGCCTCGATCTTGACAACTTCGGCGCCCATGTCGCCCAAGAGCTGGCCACAGAACGGGCCTGCGATGAGCTGTCCCAGTTCAATAACCTTGATGCCTTGCAGCGGCCCGGCCTTCACAGGGTCTGTCACCCCAATTCTCCTTTTATTTCTTCAGCATGCCGCCGTTCATGCAAAGTTATCGCGATGCGATCTCATCCATCGCGAACCACTGTGGAAGGGCGGCGGAATCAAAATATTCGTCAAGTCGGACGATCCGGTCGTCCTGCACCTTGCAGATCACGCAGGACGCCATCTCAAGCCGCATCCCGTCCCGTCGTGTGCCGGTAACGATGTGCTGTTGCACGAAACCGTCGGCGAAGACTTCGAGCGTCCGGTTCTCGTATCGACGGTCACTAGCCCGGGCGACGAAACCCTCCAGCACCGCGAGGTTTTCCTCGCGGCTGCTTTCGGTTCGGTCGGTCGCATGCCAGATCACGACATCGGGGTGGTAGACATCGCGCACTGTCTCAACGTCACCGCGTTCGATGGCGTCGAAGAAGCGCTCTGCCACTGCCCTGATGCGCTCATCCCGGTTCACGCTGCAGCCTCGAGCGGCTTTGGCGCAGGATAGAAGCTATCGCCCTGTTCGGCCATCCGGCGCAGCAGCGCAGGCGGCGCGAAGCGATCGCCCAGTTCCTCTGCCAATGCGTCGCATTCCTCAACGAAGCGGGCGACGCCCACCATGTCGATCAGGCTGGCGGGGCCTCCGGTCCAGGTTGCGAAGCCCCAGCCCAGAATGGCGCCGACATCGGCATCGCGAGCGCTGGTGAGTACGCCTTCATCCAGGCACCGCGCAGTTTCAACCGCCTGACGATAAAGGAAGCGGCGCTTGAGTTTCTCGAGAAGTTCGGGATCGGATTTCGCGACCTTGACCGGGAACATTTCGGCCAAGCCCGACCAGAGCCGCTTGGGCTCGCCTTTGGGATAATCGTAGAAGCCCTTGGCATTCTTTCGACCGAGGCGGTCAGCCGCCACGAGATCGATCAGCATCTTTTCACTACCGCCGCTGGGTTCGCCCAGACCCATATCCACACGGGCTTGCCGAGCCACCTTGTCGACCAGATCGATGGCAACATCGTCGGTCAGTTCCAGTGGCCCGCGCGGCATGCCAGTCATCCGTCCGACATTGTCGATGATCGCCGGGGCAATGCCTTCCATCAGCATCTCGAATCCTTCGCGAAGATAGGAATCGAAGACGCGGCTGGTGTAGAACCCGCGGCTGTCGTTAACGACGATCGGAACTTTCTTGAGCTGCTTGCAGTAGTCGACCGCCTTGGCGAGCGTTTCGGTGCTGGTTTCCTTGCCAACGATGATCTCGACCAACTCCATGCGGTCGACCGGCGAGAAGAAATGGATACCGATGAAGTTGGCAGGTCGCTTCGACGCCTGGGCCAGACCGGTGATCGGCAAAGTCGACGTATTCGATGCGAAGACCGCTTCGGACGCGAGCACGGCCTCCGCCCGGACCGTGACGTCAGCCTTGAGCCCGCGATCCTCAAATACGGCCTCGACGACGAGGTCGGCTCCGGCGATCGCCTCGTAATCCGTGGTCGCAAGGATTCGAGCGATCAGCGCATCGGCCTCTTCGCGGGTCATCGTTCCTCGCAACACCGCCTTTTCAACGATGGCTTCGGAATAGGCGCGGCCCTTGTCGGCAGCCTCCTGGCTCGTGTCGATCAACACGGTCTCAATTCCGGCGCGCGCCTGCGCGAAGGCAATCCCGGCGCCCATCATGCCGGCGCCAAGAACGGCAGCCTTGGTCACCTTGCTGGGCGGGACGCCCTCGGGACGACCGGCGCCCTTGGCGTTGGCCTGCTTTGACACGAAGAGCGAACGGATCATTGCGCGGGCTTGCGGTGTCTGCTGCGTGGCCAGGAAGAGGCGTGCTTCGACCCGCAGGGCCGCGTCCATCGGCAGGCCGTAACCTTCGTAGACGCAACGCGCGATGTTCTCCTGCGCCGGAAAATTGTGCATGCCCTTGGCCTGCACTTGCGCTGCAGCGAGCATGAACACGCCGCTGCCCGCCGGGGTATAGGGGCCGTGCTCCATCCTGTAGCCCTTGACGTCCCAGGGTTGCACGCCCTCCCCGCCATTGCGGATCCAAGCCTTGGCGACCTCGACCGCCTCGCCCGGCTCCACAACCTCATCGACAAGCCCGATCGACTGTGCCGTTTCTGCATCCATCGGCTTGCCGCCGAGCATGAAGTCGAGGGCCTTGCGCGGCCCCGCAAGCCGGGTAGTCCGCTGGGTGCCCCCGGCGCCAGGGAGAAGTCCGATAGTCACTTCAGGCAGACCGACTTTGACACCTCTGGCGGCAACGCGGCGATGCGCAGCCAGGGCGAATTCGAAACCGCCGCCCAAAGCTAGCCCTTCAAGAGCAGCGGCAACCGGCTTGCCGACAGTCTCCAGCGCACGCAGTGCCCGGCTCATGCGACTGGTCACCGGCAGGGCTGCGGCGAGGGCCGCACCTTTCGCCTGTCCACCGGCCGTTTCACCCAGTTCCCCGAGATCGGCGCCCGCACAGAAGGCGTTGGCCTTGCCCGAAGCCAAGACGGCGCCCTTGATCGCGCCGTCTGCTCGGATTCGCTCAACGAGCAAATCCAGATCGGCGACGGCACTGTCGGTGAAAGTGTTCATGGTGCGCCCGGGAACATCAAAGCTGACGAGCGCGATGCCGTCGGCGTCAACGGTAATGGTAAAGTTCTTCATGGGACCTCCTTCGCGTGGGCCGGTCAGATGCGTTCGATGATGGTTGCCGTGCCCATGCCAGCGCCGACGCAGAGCGTAACGAGCCCAGTCTCACGGTCTGAGCGCTCCATCTCGTCAAGCAGGGTTCCCAGGATCATCGCCCCGGTCGCACCGAGCGGGTGCCCCATGGCGATGGCGCCGCCGTTCACGTTGATCTGCGAATGGTCGATGCCAAGTTCCTGCATGTAGAAGAGCACGACGCTCGCGAACGCCTCGTTGAGTTCGAAGAGGTCGATATCGGCCTTCGTCATGCCTGCCCGGGCCAGCGCCTTCTGCGTAACGGCAACCGGACCCGTCAGCATGATCGAAGGCTCAGAACCGATCGAAGCCATCGCCCGGATCCTGGCCCGCGGCTTGAGACCCATTGCCTCCCCGGCCTCGCGGGAGGCGATCAGCACACCGGCCGCCCCGTCGACGATGCCAGAGCTGTTACCGCCGTGATGCACGTGATCGACTGCAAGCAGTTCGGGATAGCGCTGGCGAATGACGGCATCAAAACCGTCCGCTCCCATCCGCTCGAACGCGGGCTTCAAGGCTCCTAGACCTGCCAACGTCGTGTCCGGCCGCATGTGCTCGTCACGGTCGAGAACGGTGATGCCAGCGTGCTGCACGGGCACGATCGACTTGGCGAAGCGCCCCTCGCTCCAGGCCGCGGCAGCACGCTTCTGGCTTTCGACTGCATATGCGTCGACATCCGTACGCGAATAACCGTTGAGAGTCGCAATGACGTCGGCACCGATGCCCTGTGGGGTAAAATAAGTGCGCGATGCGACGTCAGGATCGGCCGACCAGGCGCCACCGTCCGATCCCATGGCGACACGACTCATGCTCTCCACACCCCCGCCGATGGCGACGTCCGCCTCGCCCGAGACGATCTTTGCCGCCGCAATGTTGCACGCCTCGAGGCCCGAGGCGCAGAAGCGATGGACCTGCAGGCCAGCCGCAGTCTGCGCGTAGCCCGCGTTGAGGACCGAGACCCTGGCGATATTCGCACCCTGTTCGCCAAGCGGCGCGACGCAGCCCATGACGACATCGTCCACCTTGCCCGTATCCAACCCGTTGCGATCACGAAGCGCCTGAAGCACCTGCGTCGAAAGCGAGATCGCCGTCACTTCGTGCAGCGACCCCTTGGCGTTACCGCGGCCACGTGGGGTCCTCACGGCATCAAATATGTAAGCTTCTCTCACGTTGATCTCCTTGGGCGGCTCAACGCCCCGGCGCACGCGGGGCGGGGGCGGGTGTCAGTGAAAATCGGGGTGCCGGCGCGGGCTGACAGACGCCATCCAGCTCGATGAAGGCGCAGCGCTCGCGGTTTTGCGCATGGTTTGGCGCTTCATTGAAATCGAGGACGGGGGCAAAACACACATCTGTGCCTTCCATGATCTCGCACCACTCCTGCCGCGTCTTGCTTGCGAAGACTGCGGAGAGACGCTCGCGGCGGGCTTCAAGCGTTGCCGGATCGTTCTGCTCGGCAAAGATCGGATCCTCCGCGAGCCCGGTCTTCTCAAGCAGCTGCGCATAGAACTGCGGCTCGATGGAACCAATGGCGACATACTTGCCGTCGGCCGTCTCGTAGGTGTCGTAGTAGGGGGCGCCGGTATCGAGATAATTTGTCCCGCGCTCGTCGTTCCAGATTCCCTGATTGCGAAAACCCCAGATCATGCTCATCTGAAGCGACGCACCATCGGTCATCGCGCAATCGATTACCTGCCCCTGCCCGGTGCGCCGCGCGAACAGGATCCCCGCAAGCAAGCCGAAAGCCATCATCATGCCACCGCCGCCGAAATCGCCGACCATGTTGATGGGCGGGGTCGGCTTCTCCCCGGTGCGGCCGAAAGCATTGAGGGCGCCGGTGAGCGCGATGTAATTGATGTCGTGCCCGGCTGCCTTGGCGAGCCTGCCCTCTTGCCCCCAGCCGGTCACCCGACCATAGACAAGACGCGGATTGTCCTTGAGCAGGACTTCAGGGCCAAGTCCGAGACGCTCCATAACCCCGGGCCTGAACCCTTCTATCAGCGCATCGGCTGAGCGAACCAGTTCGCGCAAGGCTTCGATTGCAGCCGGATCTTTCAGGTCCAGCGCAATCCGCGTGCGAGAACGGGCCAGCACATCCGTGCTGTCGACAACGAAGCCGGGCCGCTCCACGCGGATCACTTCGGCTCCGTGATCGGCCAGCATCATCCCCGCGAACGGGCCGGGACCGATCCCGGCCAGTTCGACGATCTTCAGTCCTTCGAGGGCTCCTGCCATGGCCAGTCCTAGAAGCTCAGTCCCAGTTGCACGCCGAATTCGCGGGGTGGCTGGTACGCACGTAGGGCGAGAAGCGACCCCAGCGAGAAGCTGTTGTTCATGAGGTTGAGGTCGCTCAGGTTCTTGCCGTAAAGCGAGACGCGCCAGTGCTCATCCAGGGACTGGAAACCGATGCTGGCATCGAAAGATACGTTCTTGGGTCGTATGAAGGCGTCGGTCTGCACGTTCAGCGGCGTGAAGCTCGTGTAGATCCGGCTCTGGTAACGGCCGCTGCCCTGGAAGGTGAAGGTGCCGAGGTCCGTTTCAAGTTCGTAAGTGCCGGTCAGGCTGGCGTTCCACTTGGGGGCGAAGCTGAGCGGAAGGTTCGAACGGTCGATCTCGCCAAGCCCATCGCCCAGGTTGGCCGTGAAGTCGTTGAAGTGCGCATCGAGATAACCGAAGGTTCCGGTCACGGTCAGGCCGCGCACCGGCCTTGCCGTAAGTTCACCCTCGACACCGCGAAGGGTCGCGCTGGCCGCATTCGTCGTCAACGTCTGGTTGATCGTTGTGCCCGGCAGAACCTGCTGAACCGACTGCTGCATGTCGGAGTAGTCGGCAGTGAAGATCGCCAAGTTGGCAATCAGCCTGTTGCCGAACCAGGAGCTCTTCAGGCCACCTTCGAAGCTGTCGACATGCTCAGCGTCGTAAGGACCGACGACATCGAAATTACCGGCTCGCCCGTTAAACCCGCCGGAACGATATCCGCGGGAATACTGCACGTAGGTCAACAGCGATTTCGTCCACTGGTAGCTGATTGCCGCTTTGGGCGAAAAGTCATTGAACGGCTTCGAGAAGGTCTGCGACGCGGGATAGAACAAGGGCTGAATCGTGAAGCGCTTTTTATCGTGGCTATACCGACCACCGACGGTCAGCGTAAGCCGATCCGTTACCTTGTAATCGATCTGTCCGAATACGGCGTAGGACTTCGAAGTCTGGGCCGTAATCAGCTTCGACCCGGCGTCCTCGCCCCCGAAAATGAGACCGGTCTGCGCGGTATCGTTGTTGTAGCGCTGCCAGAGATAGTACAGGCCAAAGACATAGGTCAGCGGGCTGCCGTCATTGTCGGAAGCGACGCGCAGTTCCTCGCTGAACTGACGATGCCTTTCGTGATTGGCAATGTTGAGAAAGCTGATCGGTGTACCATCGAAATCGCTATCCACCGCGCTGGCAGTGCGGCGATATCCGGTGATCGATGTGAGCTTCACTCCACCCGGCGCCCAGTTCAACTGGAGCGTCTCGCCGGTCGTCCTGATGTCCGCGCGCATATCGCCGTCCGGAAACCCGTTGACGTTGGTATGGTAAGGCGGTTGATCCGGATCGGCGGGGTAGCCGTAGGCCGGCAGCACCATGCCAGGCAGGCTGACATTGGTCAGCGGCGTTCCCGTGCCCTTTTCGTCACTGTGGTCGACGATCAGCGTCGCATCGAAGTTATAGGCGGGCGTCAGAACCAGAGTGCCGCGCACGCCGGATACATTGCGCTTGCCAAGACGACGGCCGTCACCGCCCTCGTAATCGTTGTGATAGAAGCCGGAATAGTGGGTTTCGAGCATCGAGACTCGCAGTTTGAGCAAGTCTTCGATAACCGGACCTTCGATCGAGCCGCGAAACTCCCGTCGACCATAGCTTCCCAATGTACCGAGCGCTTCAACCGCGAGCCTGTCACCCGGAAGCTTGGTCCTCAGGCTCACAACACCGCCGATCGTGTTACGGCCGTAGAGGGTCCCCTGCGGACCGCGCAGGATCGAGACCTGGTCGATATCGTAGAAGTCCTGAACGGTACCGACGTTACGAGCCTGGTACACTCCGTCCACCTCAACACCGACAGTGGGTTCGGTGGCGGACTGGACATCGGAATATCCAAGTCCACGAATGGCATAGGTGCCGGCAAAGGGAATGGCTCCGACCGGCTCGAGAATGACGTTGGGAATCTTGCCGTCGAGGTTCGTAACCGATTGAACGACAGCATTCTTGAGCTGGCTGGAATCGAGGGCCGAGACTGCGAGAGGGACGTCCTGCAGATTTTGGGCCCGGCGCTGCGCGGTCACAACAATTGCCGGTACTTCTTCGGACATCGCCGGCTTGCCGTCATCTACGGCCGCTTCCTGGGCGTGCGCACCGGAAGCAAGCGCCATGGCCATCATCGAACATCCGGCCAGGCTGAAATAGGTGCGAGTCATCAATCCTCTCCATCACAGACCCCTTCTTCATTCTGGAAGGGTCGAGCCGGACCATGCTCACGTTGTGCTTTCATGTCAAAGCTTTTGACGTTTAATATCTATTATTTTGACGAATAACAAAGGGGAGTGAGGCCACTGCCGGCCCGTCGGCAAGAATTCTTCAACGATTATAGGCGGTAGACGCACCGGGGCGAGGCCAGCGCACCCGGTAGAGGCGACCGGAACTGGACGCGGTCGCCCAGGCTTCACGCATGTCTTTGCCCCCAAAGCAGATATTCGTGATACCGATTTCAGGGAAGGCGATGTGTTCGTGCGCCCCGTCGGGAGCGATTACCGTCAGCCCACCCTCAATAAGGGTGCCGACGACGACTCGCCCATCGCGTTCGACTGCAAGGCTGTCGAAGTAGCAGTAGCCGGGCATCGTCAGGACAAGTCGTCCCGGCAGCCATGGAACGCTCGCCTGTGCGACTTGCCCCGGCCCTGAAATCTCGGCAGCCCAAAGACGCGCGGTGGGCGTTTCGGCCCAGTAAAGCGTCTTCTCGTCGGGAGACAGACCAATACCGTTGGGACCGTTCAGTCCGCCCAATGCCTGGCGGATACCGCTCCCATCGGCCTTTGCGTAATAAATATAGCCGATGTCGACACGGTCTTCACTTGTCTTGCCAAAATCGGTGAACCAGAAGCCGCCTTGCGAATCGAATACGATATCGTTGGGCCCGCGCAAGGCGCGGCCTTCGCAGGCGGTATAAAGCGTCTCGACGCGACCGCTCTCGGGATCGACCCGCTGGATCGAACCACCCCGATAATCGCTCGGCACACCATGAGGCATGAGTTGCCCGCCTTCGAGCTCGGACCATGCAAAGCCGCCGTTATTGCAGACGTAGATCATGCCGTCCGGTCCGATCGCTGCGCCATTCGGACCGCCGCCGGTTTCCGCCACCGGACTGACAGCGCCATTCATCGCCACTCGCAACAAACGACCGCCGTGGGTATCCACAACGATGACCGAACCATCAGCCATGGCAATAGGGCCTTCGGGGAAGCCAAGGCCCTCTGCTACAATCTCCAGTTCCATGTACGATCCTCTCTGCGCCAGGCTCGTTTCGCCCGGGTTTTCCTTATGTTTCGCTGCCGCCTCAAGAGGCCGCAGGAGCAGGCACGCGGCAAGTCCGCCAATGAATTGCTGGCGGGTCAACGTAACACCAGCGACAGTTTCAGAGCATCTGCGCATCGTCGATCGCGATCACGCTGCCTGTGACATAAGCCGCTGCATCCGAGGTAAGGTGGAGAACATTGGGCAGGATTGCGTCCGCGGGCATGAGGCGCGAGCGCGGAAGGCGCTCGATCATGCGTTTGCCCGAAGCGCTTTCGAACCACTCCTCGTTGATGTCGGTCAGCATGTAGCCGGGGCATAGGGCATTCACACTGATGCCAGCCTTGACCCATTCCTTGGCGAAGGCCCTTGCCAGCATGACCGCCGAGGCTTTCGAGGCGCAGTAGGCGACGAGGCCATGCAGGGCATTGAGCCCACCGACCGAGGCGAGGACCACTATACGCCCGCGCTGAGCCATGCCGTCCGATGCCAGGAGTCGCTTGCCACCCTCGCGCACCGTCAGGAATACGCCGCGGCAATTGACCGATTGGATGGCATCAAAGTCCTCGATCGGCAAATCGACCGCCATGCCCGATGAATTAACCCCGGCATTTGCAATAACAGTGTCGACAAGGCCGAAATGCGCTTCTGCCATGTCGAAGGCGGCGACCACGGAAGCCTCGTCGCGAACGTCGAGAGGAACCGCCAGTGCCTCTCCGCCGTTGCTCCGGATCTCCTCAACCAGGGATTCCAGGCGGTCGACACGCCGGGCAGCAACGACGACACGCGCACCTGCCGCTGCAAGCGCTCGAGCGAAGAGCGCCCCCAAACCGGAAGAGCCGCCGGTAATCATCACGGTGCGGCCCTCGTGCGTGCGGGCCATATCGTTCTTGTCGGTCAATGACATTATTCCGTTCCTCTGGATGCACGCATAAGCGCGCTTGTTCTGCTGCGTCCAAGCCGCCCGTTCAGCCAGTATGCGGCATCGACAAGGGCCTCGAGATCGAGCGGGAGCTGGTCGCCCAGCGCAAAGACGACATCTTCGCTTGCCACGTTACCTGCGGCACCGGGCGCGAAAGGGCAGCCACCGGTCCCGCCGATGGCTGCATCGACGGTAACCGCCCCTGCCGCCACCGCCGCGACGGCATTTGCGACGCCCGTTCCGCGGGTGTCGTGAAAATGAACGCGGATCGGCAACGATCCCACTGCCGCTTTCACTTGTGAGACCAACTTCGTCACCTCGACAGGCCGGGCAACGCCGATCGTGTCGGCCAGTGCAATTTCACGAACGCCGAGAGCGGCCAGCGCACACGCCATAGCTTCCACGCGCGCCGGATCTACCTGGCCGGTAATGGGGCACCCGAAAGCCACTGCAATTGTTGCCTGGGCAGGCCGCTGCGCTTCCTCGGCCATGGCTACGACGCGCATCGCCATAGCAAGGCTTTCCTCGCTCGACTGACCTTGGTTGGCGATGCCGAAACGATCGCTGGCCACACACACAATGCCCAGTTCATCAATGCCGCTGGCAATGGCACGTGCGGCACCGCGCTCGTTCAGGACGAGACCGATATGCGTCACACCATTGTCTCGGGGCAATCCGGCAACGACCGCCTCGGCATCCGCCATCTGCGGAACCCGCTTGGGGTTCACGAAACTCGCCACCTCGATACGGCGCGCGCCGGCAGCTGTGGCCCTGGCGATAAGGGCAAGCTTGTCCTCAGTTGAAAGGACGGTTTTCTCGTTCTGCAAGCCGTCCCGTGGGGAAACCTCGACCAGTTCGATCATGACTTCAATCCATGGATGTAATGCGGCTGATCGATAGCCAGGCAGTCGAGCGCCCAGCGCCGCAAGTGATCGCGAAGCCGCGGATCGTGGTAAGCGATGCGTCCTTCGCGGATCGCGGTGGCCAATGCCGTCTCCAGTTCGGCTGCAGCACCTTCCCGACCAAGCAGCATGCGCAGCCGTTCGCCCGCTCGCGCCTGCGCTTCGCCGCCCAGGGCATGTTCACGGCGCACGATCTCAAGTGCATTGCGGGCGATACGACGTTCATAGGAACCTGCCGAGTTGTCGAAATCGCCGAGCCATTCACTCACGGCCTGCAGTAACTCGCTCATGGTAGGATCGCACATCATGCCGCCTGCTCCTTCAGGTCCTCATCCATCAGGGCGAGCAGGTCGACTTCGCATTCACTGAGACGCCGACCGATAACTGCACGTTCGACCGACCGACTCTCACCGCTGGCAAAAGTCCGGTACATCATCATCGTCACTGTCGCCCACTTGAGCGTTCCCATCGCCTGCCACCAGCGGATGCGCTCGATCGACGGCGCCTTACCGCCTGCCTGTTCGTAGCCGCAGAGGAGTTCATCTAGCGGCGCGAAACCGCCCACCTGCAGGCTCGTCTCACCGAAGCGCCAGGAATTGACGCAAAGCCAACCCAGGTCCTCAGCCGGATCGCCCGAATGGGCCAGCTCCCAGTCCAGCACCGCGACAAGGCCGCACGCGGGGTCGACAATGAGGTTGCCATTGCGAAAGTCCCCATGGACCAGGACAGGCTCCACTGGCGCCGGAATGGTATCGCGAAGCCACGCGACCGCAGCCTCGATAACAGGCCGAACATGTTCGCCCTTGCGGTAGATTGCCTCATAGCGATCCAGCGAAGCGGCGGCATCCAGCCGTTCAAGAACAGGCGCCCGGTCTGTGGAAATGGCATGAATACGGGCAAGGGCAGCACCGCACTGCCGACCGAGCACAAGGCGCGCGGGAGCGAATTCCTCCGACGCCACGATTTTCCGCCCAAGCGTCACCCCCTCGACGCGCTCCATGACGTAGGCTTCGCCAAGCTCGCTCAGCATATCGCAGCCATAGATTGGCTTTGCTACCGGAACCCCGGCTTCGGCGGCGAGCGCAAGCAAGGCCGCTTCCGTCGCAAGTGGCAGCGAAGTTTCGAAGACGGTGCCGTCTCCCGCCCGTCTTCGGCGCAGGATGAGCGGCCGCACGTCGCGACCCGACACTTCATCATAAGCCCAGGTCTCGAGACTCGCCCCGCCCGTCAGGCGCTTGAGGTTGGCAATCGTGGCCGCGGCCCCTGCACGCTGCGCAAGAGCGTGCTCAATATCTGCGGTCATGCATCTCTCTCCTTGTCTCAAGACATGATGGCTCAAATCCTCTTTGTCAAATATATTGACGAGAACTGTGAACAATCCGATGATGATCCGCATGGAACAGGATGCCCGGAGAGCCCAATTGGCCGAATCACCCTATGACGACGACGATGTCGAAGCCTTCCGCGATGGACTGGCGAAGTTCCTCGATGCCGAGGCGCCCCCCGAACGCATCGCAAAATGGGAAAAGGACAAGATCGTCGAGCGCGAACTTTGGCACAAGGCCGGCGAATTCGGCTTATTGGGCGTATCGGTCCCTTCCGAATACGGCGGCCTGGGCGGAGATTTTCGCCATGAGCGCGTCATTATCGAAGAATTCGGCAAGCGCGGCCTCGAAGGATGGGGCGTTCCGCTGCACAATATGATCGTCGCTCCATACATCATCGCCTTCGGGACCGAAGAGCAGAAAGCCACGTGGCTGCCCGGCATCGTCAGCGGCAAAACCGTTCTGGCCATCGCCATGACCGAGCCCGGCACCGGATCCGACCTCCAGGGCATTCGCACCCGCGCCAATCGCGATGGCGATGATTGGATCATCAACGGCAGCAAGACATTCATTTCCAACGGCCAAACCGCAGATCTGGTCCTGGTCGTATGCAAGACCGATCATGAAGCCGGGGCCAAAGGGATCTCGCTCATCGCCGTCGAAGGCAATCGATCCGACTTCAAACGCGGGCGCAATCTCGACAAGATCGGCCGTGACGCTCAGGATACTTCCGAACTGTTCTTCGACGGGGTTCGCGTGCCCGCCTCGAACCTGCTAGGCCGCATCGAGGGTCAGGGCTTCGCCCAGCTCATGTCCATGTTGCCGCAGGAGAGACTCGGAATTGCTGCCATGGGCCTCGCCATCCTTGAGCGCGCCCTCTCCCTGACCATCGACTACACGCGTGAGCGGCGCGCTTTCGGCAAGGCACTGTTCGACTTCCAGAACACGCAGTTCACCCTTGCCGACATCAAGGCACAGGCAATGGCCGCACGCGCCTTCGTCGATTCCTGTACCGACAAACTCCTCGCAGGAGCACTCGATGCAGCGACCGCATCGATGGCAAAACTGTTCGTTACCGAAACCGAAGTCGCGGGCGTGAATCGCTGCCTGCAGCTTTTCGGAGGATACGGCTACATGAACGAATACCCGATCGCCCGGCTCTACAGGGACGCGCGCATCGACACGATCCACGGCGGCACTTCGGAGATCATGAAAGTCCTCATCGCGCGAAGCCTTTGAAGCGTCCGTCGGGGATTTACGCGAGACAGCATTGCGCCGCGCGGCACCTTCTGCAAAACGTGCAGAGGAGAGCCGCTAGCATGGACAAGACCTTGTATCTTATCGTTCCACTCTTGCAGGGATTCGAATGGTTTGACGAATCCCTGCAGTTAAGCCTTCGCGAAAAAGGCTGGCCAAATCTGACGCGTCCGGAATCGATGGTGATGATGCATGTTCAGCAGAACATCGTCAGGCCGGCAGAGATCGCACGGAGCTTGCGCCTGACACGCCAGGCGGTTCATGTCACGATAGGCGGACTGGTGAAACGCGGCATTTTCGAACTGGTCGACGATCCGGAGGATGGTCGCATCAAGATCGTGCAACTCACAGAGATGGGCAATGCCATGCGCCACGATGCGCAGTTGATCGTCCAGGAACTGACCGGGCAGTTGGCCAAGCGCATCGGAAAACCGCAAGTGCGCGCACTGCGTGACGCCTTCTCGCGCGACTGGGGCGATCCGATCGTGTGCACGGTCGAGAACGACCAAGCACGTGCCAGGCCGGAACAGCCGTCATTCCCGCGACCCATGGGACGCCCACCCGGCCGCAAGTCTCGTCCTCAGGACTGACAGCGACGGAAACCGATCGTCGAGCCGATAGGATATCCGGCTCGACGATCTTGGGGGATTGTCACAGAGCAAGCATCGCTTCGCGGTGCGGAACGGTTGCGATCCACGCATTGAGCGCTTCGCAGGCTTCGGCAGCCATTTCGGGCTGGCCGAAATAGTAGTGGTTTGCGCCCTTCACCACATGATGCGTCTGGGGCGCATTGACGGCCGCTTCCCTTAGCCGCCCGGCATGGCTGGGCGTGCACGCATCGTCGGCGCTGTTCTCGATGACGAGTAGCGGCACCGTGATGCGGGCTGCGCAGCGCAGTCCGTGAGCGTTTGAATCATCATAGGACCACTGCGAAAGCCAACTGCGCAAGGTAGAGAAGCGCGCCAGCCCAACCGGTCCGTCATTGACCACCTCCGGATCGCCCAGGAAGCACCAGTGCGGCGGCCGGTCGCTCGGCTCGAGAGTCTCGTCGAGAAAACGCGGATCGGCCATCGTCCCATGGACGACGAAACCTTCTTCGTGCTTCTCCTTGCCGGCAACGCGCAACGCCGCGAGACGCTCCTTGACCCAAGCTGTGATCCTGCGGTTACGGGCAATCTGAGCGTTACGATACCGTTCTACGTAGGCCGGATCGTAGGGGGCCTGATTGGGATTGGCCGGGTCGTAGATATTGAGTTCGGGATCGCGCTCGAATGGCCGCGATTCGTCGGTGATCGAAGGGTCGATCCATTCGGTGAGAGTCAGGTTACGGGAGAGATGTGCCGCCAGGAGCGCCACACCGTCGGCAGGGATGAGACCGGCCGCTGTGAGATCGAGCGGATCTCCGGCAGGGGTATGCGTGACAGTCGGATTTTCGGCCTCCGCCTGGTAGAACAGCGAAAGGGCGCCGCCCCCGCTCCAGCCTCCGAGAATGACTTTCTTGTAGCCCAGCCGCTCCTTCGCATCGCGCACCGCCGCGCCCAGATCGAGAGCGCACTTTTCCATGATCAGGGCATTGTCGATGCCGCGATAGCGGCTGTTGCAGTAGATGACGTGCGTTCCTGTCTTGGCAAGCGCTGATGGCAGGGGCAACCACGCGCCGCCACCGATCGGATGCATGAAGAGCACAACCGTATCGGACGGCGTTTCGGGCTTGAGCAGATGCGCTTCAAGCACGACCTTGCCGACCTGCCCGCTGTAGGTATCCTTGAACGCGGCGGTTTCGTCGAAGATTACGAGATAGGGTGTCCGCTCATATTTCATGGGTCATGCCTTCCTTGGCGCCGCGGCGCGCATGTCGAGTGCCTCTGCACCGAATTTCGCGATTTTCGCGGCGCGTGTCCGCTCCGTCCACGCACGAAGTGTCTCAGGCAAGTGGCGCTTTTCAGCGGCCAGGATGGCGTCATGCTCTGGCACTCTGATGGTGATTTCGACCTGTATGCCATTGGGATCGTACATGTAGAGCGAATTGACAAAGCCATGACCGAGTGGGCCAGCGCACTTGATCCCGAATGACCGGATACGCTCCTGCATCGCCAAGAGCTGCTCTTCGGTGTCGACCTGCATGGCGAAATGCATGTCGAAGCTGTCCTTGCGGTCGAACCAGTGCGGATCGGCGTCCCCCGGCGCATCGAAAAAGGCAAGGTAATTGCCGTCGGCAAGCTCGAAGAAGATGTGCATGTAGGGATTCTGCGCCCCGGTGCCCGGCACGGTATCCAATACCAGTGCAGCGGCAGTAGGAAGTCCCAGAACATCCTCGTAAAACCAACGAGTCTGCTCGGCATCGCGGCAACGATAAGCCGCGTGATGAAGGGCACCGAGATGAACTGGCGCCGGGGTCTTTTGGGTCATTAGCCTCTCCGGGAACACATACGTTTCGTATTCGCAAGCAGATCACCTCCACAAAATTTTGTCAAATCTATTTACGTTCTCTTCGAACAGGGATAGGATTGCCGCAAAGGAGAGGACCTGCATGAACTTCGACCTTCCACTCGAACTGGAAGCCTATCTTGGCGAGCTCGATGCCTTTATCGAGGCCGAAATCCGCCCTCTGGAGCAGGCCGACGACAACGTGCGGTTCTTCGATCACCGGCGCGAATGGGCACGCACGGACTATGATCGCGGCGGCCTTCCCCGGCACGAATGGGAGGACCTGCTCGGCGAAGCGAAGCGACGCGCCGATGCAGCCGGTCACTTACGTTTCCCGCTTCCTTCGGAGTTTGGCGGACGCAATGGTTCGAACCTCTGGATGGCGGTGATCCGCGAACATCTCGCCGCGAAAGGTCTGGGCCTGCACAACGACCTGCAGAACGAACACTCGATCGTCGCCAATTTCCCGCAGGTGCTCATGTTCCGCGATTTCGGAACGCAGGCGCAGAAGGACGAATTCATCGCCGGCATGCTCGACGGCAGCCGCAGTATCTGTTTTGGCCTGACCGAACCAGAGCACGGGTCCGATGCAACTTTCATGGAAACCCGCGCCATCAAAGCAGAACGTGACGGCATTGCAGGCTGGCGCATCGACGGCGAGAAGATGTGGACGACCGGCATGCATGTCGCAAGCCACGTCATGGTTTTCGCGCGCACATCCGGCAAGGACGGCGATGCCGATGGCATCACCTGCCTTATCGTTCCGGCACAGGCTCCCGGCGTGAAGGTTGAGGAATACCTGTGGACCTTCAATATGCCCACGGACCACCCCCGGGTAAGCTTCACCGACGTGTGGGTTCCGGAAACCGCACTTCTCGGCGCCATCGGCAAGGGCCTCGAGCTTGCGCAGCATTTCGTTCACGAGAACCGGATTCGCCAGGCAGCTTCGTCGCTGGGCGCGGCCGACTACTGCATTCGTGAAAGCGTCTCCTATGCGCGGGAACGCAAGCCGTTCGGCAAGGCGCTTGCAGTCAATCAGGGCATCCAGTTCCCCCTCGTGGAACTGGCGACCCAGGTGGAAATGCTTCGCCTGCTCATCCGCAAGACGGCTTGGGAAATGGATCGCATGACCAAACCGGAGGTCGCACGTCAGCTCTCCGACAAGGTCAGCATGTGCAATTACTGGGCCAACCGCCTGGTGTGCGAAGCAGCGGATACGGCGATGCAGGTCCACGGCGGCATGGGCTATTCCCGGCACAAGCCTTTCGAACACATCTATCGACACCACCGCCGCTACCGCATCACCGAAGGGGCAGAGGAGATTCAGAAGCGCAAGGTCGGCGCATGGATGTTTGGTTTTGCCGGCCCCCGCAAGGCGAAAGCATGAGCACGTCCCTTCCGCTGCGCGTCGACTATCGCGACCTGCACAAGCTCGTCGGCAATGAGATCGGTCTGTCGCGCTGGATCGAGATCGATCAGTCGCGGATCGACCGCTTCGCTGACGTCACCGAAGACCATCAATGGATCCATGTCGACCGCGCGCGCGCCAAGAGCGAGAACGGCGGCACGATAGCGCACGGTTTTCTGATGCTTTCGCTGGTGCCTGCCCTCACTCTACCGATGCTGGAAGTCGATGGCCTCAAGCAGATCTTCAACTACGGAGCGGACCGCTTGCGCTTCCTCAGCCCGGTCCGATGCGGCGAACGGATACGGGCAAGGCAGGAAGTCATCGCGGTCGATCGGCGTGCCAGCGGCACCTTGCTGCGCAGCCGGATCTCGATGGAAAAGCCCGATGGCACGAGGCCGGTCTTCACTTTCGAATCGCTTAGTCTGATGGTTCCCCTTGCCGCGAGCGACGAAACCGACCTGATCGTCGAGCCTGCTGTCGCCAGCGGAGCAAAGGCTGAAGGACTGCAGGCAATTCGCTAGGGTAACCGCGTATGATCGCATCAGAACGCAATGCCTGGAAGCCCGTTCCGATGACCCGCCCCGACCTGCCAGTCGAGCAGCAGGTTCGACTTCACGCGCAGAGCCGTCCCCACGATCTGGCGATCGTGGCAGCCGGCAACCGCTGGACCTGGCAGGAACTCGATATCCATTCGGACCGCCTTGCTGCCGGATTGCAGGAGCGGGGCCTGCGTGCCGGTGAACGCATCGCCTGGTCCGGCCGCAACGAGGCCTGGCAACCGGCTCTCATGATTGCCTGTCTGCGGACCGGGATCGTACCCGTCGGCATCAACTGGCGTCTGACATCCGCGGAGTTGACCCCGATCCTGAAACTGGTGGGCCCGCGTCTGCTTGTCGCGCGGGTTTCCTTCGCCAGCGAGACGGGACTAAACCGCATTGAGCCCGAGAGGCTTGCCCGTGAGGCGCGCTACGACCACTTGTCCACTGTCGCTTCCCCCAAGGAGGACGATCGCCCCGCGGCTATCTTCCTGACTTCCGGTAGCACCGGAGCGCCCAAGGCACGAATGCTCCGACGTAATGCACTCCACGCACGCCTCTGCGCGCCGAATGCTTTGGACCTCGACGGCGATGCGCGACTGCTGATCGCTGCTCCATTCTTCCATGTCGCGGGATGGGCCTGGACGCTTTTCGCCCTGGCTGGTGGCCTGCGCCAGATTGTCGCCAGTCATACCGAACCTGCAGGATTGCTGGACCTCATTGCCAGCGAAGGCGTGACCCACGCGCAGTGGCTGCCTTCGATGCTGGAGGCCTTGCTACGCGAACAAAGCGAGAAGCCCCGCGACACCAGTTCGCTACGAATGGTCGCTTATGGTGCCGGTGCAGTCGAGCGCGAAACACTGAACGCAGCGCAGGCGACGTTCGATACCGGCTTCTGCCAAGTCTACGGGCTCACCGAAACGGCTGCCGCGATCGGGCATCTCGATGCAGAGGTCCATCGCCGCAGGCGCAATCACACCCAGTTGCCAACGACATTTCCGGATCCCGATATCGCCATAACCATCACCGATGGAGAAGGTCTATTACTGCCGCAAGGTCAGATCGGCGAAGTGCGCATTGCGGACCGCCAACCTCCTGTCGAAGGCTTGACACCGGACGGCCCGATTTGCCTTCTCGACCAACAGGGCCGTATTCCAACCGGCGACCTGGGATGGATCGACGAGGAGGGATTTCTGCACCTTGTCGGCCGCGCTGACGAAATAATTATCACAGGCGGTGAAAACGTTCATCCCGGCGAAGTGGAGGAAGTTCTCAACAAGTCCGCAATGGTTGCCGAAGCCTGTGTCTTCTCACTGCACGACAAAGAATGGGGCGAGAAGATATGTGCCGCCATCGTGCCGCATGGCGACGTCGTCGACACGCGGGCGCTGACCGACTTCTGCCGGGAGCACCTTGCCGGGTTCAAGGTGCCGCGCACTTACGTCATCGTGCGCGAACTGCCGCGAACAGCTACCGTGTCAACGGCGGAGTAAAA
>NZ_CCBH010000180.1:0-42775 GCF_001368935.1 Novosphingobium sp. KN65.2 | reverse complement strand
GCGGGAAGGCCACTTGTTCCTCGTCCCCCCCCGCCGATCGGCGGGCCTGCTGTTCGTGGATCTCGACCATTTCAAGGAGGTCAACGACGGATATGGCCACGCGGCCGGCGATGCCCTGCTGGTTGAGGTGGGACGCCGACTCGAGCAGGCGGTTCGTCCCGGAGACCTGGTTGCAAGGCTAGGCGGTGATGAATTCGTAGTCCTCTTATCCGATCTGCCCTCTCGCGAAGAATGCCTCGAGGTGGCCCAGCGCCTGCTTGGGGAATTTGAGAAGCCGATTGAGATCGACGGACAAGCCATGACGATCGGCGCGAGCATTGGCGCTGCCGTCGCCTCTGACGACGGGATGACGGCAGACGAACTTCTGCGCGCGGCCGATCTTGCCATGTATGAGACGAAGGTCGGCGGACGCAATGGCTTCTCCGTCTTCGACGCCAGCATGCGCGAACAGATGCAGGAAAGGCGAGATCTGGCGACCGGGCTGCGAAACGCGATCGGACGCAACGAACTGGAGCTTCACTACCAACCGCTTGTCGATCTACCCACCGGACAGACCGGGGGATATGAGGCGCTCGTGCGCTGGAATCATCCCGCCAAGGGAGTCCTGAATCCCGATGTTTTCATACCGATCGCCGAAGAGAGCACGCTTATCAACGAGTTGGGGGAATGGGTGATCCGCAACGCCCTCGCCGAAGCGGCCACGTGGCCGGATCATTTGACCATCGCCGTCAACGTCTCGCCGGCCCAAATGCGGGACAAGGGCTTTCTGAGGCTCGTCGCAAACGCGCTCGCCGCAAGCGGTGTGCAACCTCAGCGGCTTGAGCTCGAAGTGACCGAAAGCCTGTTCATCCGCGACGAGGAAGAAGTTCTCAAGCTGCTTCAGAGTTTCCGGAGAATGGGCGTGCGGATCAGTCTCGATGATTTCGGAACAGGCTATTCCTCTTTGAAATACCTGCAAGCGTTCCCGTTCGACAAAATCAAGATCGACCGCAGTTTCGTGTCTGGACTACTTGACCGCGAAGACTGCCAAGCCATTGTACAATCCGTCATCGCCTTGGCCAAAGACCTTGAGATCAGCACGACCGCTGAAGGTGTCGAGACCGATGACCAACTGGAAGCCTTGCGACAACGGGGTTGCGCCCAAGTGCAGGGTTTCCTTTTCAGCAAAGCGGTGCCTTCGCGAAACTTGCCCTTCAACCGGTCAGAAGGATCCGCTGAACGAGACCTGGAATCCAGCCTGGAATTGTCCGATGACAGCCTATCTCCAGTGCTCAAGGCCTCCTCTCAACGCGGAACGAGATGATGGCGAGAACGAATGCCGGTAATCGCCGACTTTGGTGCTGCTCGGGCCCTCGCAGGAACTGACGGGGCAGTCGTCAGAGCCCCGTCATGGTTCGTGCGGGGGCGCCGTAGCCGTGGATGAACGGGATGATCTCGGGCACCATACGCCAGGTTTTGGCGAGAGCGTGATTGGCGGACGGATCGCCGAGTAGCTCGACCCGGGAATGCAGTCGATCTAGTGGATTCGAACTTCCCTTCGACCCAGTCGCTAACCCTGATGCTCCCGTCTTCGAAGCAGGTCAGACACAACGAAATTGGCGGTCAATTTCCGGATGCCTGGCAAATTCGCCATCAGGCCGCTTTTGACGTGTTCGTACTCTCCAATGTTCTTGAGGCAAAGACGTAGCGAGTAGTTCATGTCGTTGGACAGCAGCAGGCACTCTTGCAGATTGGGCCAGTTCAATACGGCCTCTTCAAAGCGCGCGCGATACCCTGGTTGGCGTCGATCGATTTCGATCTGGATGATGACATCGATGCCGACCTGTTGCTCGGCTGCCGGTTCGGGCAAGCTGGACAAGCCTTCGGCGCGCAGCGGTTTCGCCGCAGGTTGCGGCGTCTCGGGCTGGGTGTCTTGCACAACTTTGATGACCGTCAGGAGCCTCTCTTGCCCCTCCCGGTCAGGCCATAGGATCGATTGCCCCTCGCGCAGACCTACAAGGCCAGCGCCTATCAAAGTGAGTATGGAAATTCGCCCCTGAACGATATCGGCTTCGCGGGGGTAGACCAATTGTACCCAGCGTGCAGTGCCATTCGCTTCGTCGCGATACTTCACTGTGGCACGCATGGTGACGACGTCTTTCGGGATGCGCTCGGCTTTCAATACCTTGGCGCGCAGAATCTCCTCAAGCAGGAGCTTGCTGACGTCGGGCGCAAGCTTCTCCGCTGAGTAGGCAAGCCCCGAGAGCGCATCGGCTTCGACGTCTATCAAGTGAATTGGCGGCCGCTTTGCCGCTCCTGACTTTGGCATGGCTGTAACTTTCCGGTGGATGGCATGGAGCAGCGCCGCTGTCGGGCGCCGTAGTTTCACCTTCACCCCGAGTTCGGGGCGCTATCCACCTGAACCCGGGGCTAAATGCCTGCGAGAAGCTGCCCCCCATGGCGGGCGTACCGGAAATGCCGAACGTCAAGAATCATGAGGTAAGGTTGCCGCAATCCGTGAGAGCAGTCAAATTGCGAGCCCGTGATCGGTCATGGTTTGGTCTTCACCGATCTCTCGCATCTGGCCAGCCACAGATCCCAATGCAGCCCCGCGAAACTCGATCAAGTGCGGGCCATGGTCGCCCCAAGGCGTAAGACCTCGATCCCGACAATCCTGAACGGGTCTACATTCCCATGGCGGAAGTTAGAGCGACCTTCGAATCCGCCTGATCCAGACAGGCACGTTGGCCGCCCAGCCATCCCAGACCCAACCCGATTTGGATGTCCGATTCCCTCCGCAGGAAAATCGCTGTCGAACGGCAAGGGTGGGCGCACGTTTGCCACTCCTTTCTCAGCGCAAGGCTCGCCGTTTCGGCGCGACTTTTCCTAAGCTTCTACTGCGATCCGTTCTACCTTGAGCGCGCGTACGCCAGCTAGGTCATAGGCCGACTGCATGCGAAGCAGGGTATCGGCCTTGATCCCGAATGCCCGTTCAGCAGAGTGCTGAGGGCTTGGCGCGAAAATCTCGTGAAAGGTCTCGGGTTTCATGCCCGCAAGCAACTCCTCGAGCGTGTAGTCCGGCTTCAGGACCGGCTTGATGATGAGCCGACCGCCCTCCTTGCGAATCTCGACTTCCTGACCGACATTCAGTGCGGCCGCGGCCGGGCATGATCGTCTTCCAGATGAGGGCGAAGGAACCCGGCCAGATTGTTTGACCGCGTGCGCACCGGCCAAAGGGACCAAAGCGGCGTTTCACTCTTCGGGCCCATCGCCCGCTATTTGCCCAGGTCGAGATAGTAGCGAGTTGATTTCAACGTGCCGGTCTGCCCCAATGCGCCCATACTGACCAACTGCTGCAAATCGCGGGTGGCGGTCGCACGAGAGGTGCCTGTGATGGTGATGTAATTGGCCGCACTCAGTCCCCCTGTGAAGCCATCCACCCCTTCGCGGAACATCCGGGCGATAACGCGGGCCTGCCGCTCGTTGAACCGGCCCCGGAAACGGTCGTAGAATTGCGTCTTGGTGATGAGAAAGTCGATCAGGGTAAGACTGTGCGTCTGAGCGTCCAGCACGGTTTCGGCGAAATAGGTCAGCCACGCAGTGATTTCGGTATGCTTGTTTGCAGCTTCCAGCGCATCGTAATAGGCGGCGCGCTTGCGCTGAATGACATGTGAAAGGGCGATTAGGCTTGGCTGGCCGATTGCCTGTGACAGCACCTTTTCGGCTAGCGCACGGGCCACACGACCGTTGCCGTCCTCGAACGGATGGATCGACACGAAATAAAGGTGAGCGATCCCGGCCCGGGTCAACCCTGGCAAGGGTCTTGGACCGTCGGGAGACGTTGCAGCGAACCATGACAGGAAACTCTGCATTTCCTGCGGCACGTCCTTCGAGTGCGGGGCCTCGAAATGAACTTTCGGCTTGTGGCTGAATCCCGAGACGACCTGCATGGTATCCGCGTGTTCGCGGTAGCTACCGACAGCCTCGATGTCGTGGCGCCCGCTGACGACCATGCGGTGCCAGGCGAACAGCGTCTCATCCGTAAGCGGCTTGGCAAACTCGCGATAGAGCCCAATCATCATTTCAGCGATGCCCCGCTCGGCCGGCGGGATGCGACGGTCGCCGATCTCAAGGCCGAACTGGCGGCGTAGCGAGCTTTGCACGCTGTCGCGATTGAGCACTTCACCTTCAATCTCGGAAGTTTTGAGCGCTTCGCCAGTCATGATGTCGATGGTGACGGCGGCACGGTCATCGTCGGCGAGGTGCTTTACCGACCCAATGAGAATGCCGGCTTGTTGCAGGAACTGGGCTTCAAGCGCCGCCAAGGGGGCGCTCTCCCAACGAAAATCAGGCCAGTCTGGCTGCTGCCAATTCCACTTCATGAGCTATAAATAGCCTCTTTATAACTCATTGAACACACTTTCCTGAGGCAAAAGCCTTCGATTTCTGCCTCATCCAGCCATCACACGCTCTCTTGGATCCTTGTGGTTCTTCGCCACATGGGGAGCAAGGGGTCTGTCGGCTCACCGGTTCGCGCTGCTGGGTGAGGGAATGTCGCAGCCATAAGATGAGCTGGGAGCCCGTGCCCGCGACCGGTCAGAAGAAGAAACATGATGAGTGGGAAGAGCGGGGGCAGGAAGATGCAGTACCAATGCCCCGCCAAGGTCAAACCGGAGTCTCAACACCTGGCCGCTTGCCGCAAACAGTCTGCAATGTTCAGAGCCCCCGTGAGAGAACCTTATTCCGGCTTGGAATTAAGGGCCTGGCAAACACCTTTGCACACTCAAACTAACCAACCAGCCTGTAGCCAATACCCGGTTCATTGCGGATCAGGCGAGGGTCCGAAGGGTCGGCTTCCAGCTTCAGCCGCAAGGCGCGGATGACGACGCGCAGGTAGTCGACGCTTTCGATGTGCGCCTTGCCCCATACCTGTTCGAGGATCGCGGCATGGGTGAGGATGCGTCCGGAGGCCTGCAGCAGGGCCTTGAGGACCGCGTACTCGCGTGGTGTCAGGGCAACCGGTGCGTCATTGCATCGCACTTCGTGGCGCGCCAGGTCCATGCTGACCGGTCCGAATTCGAGGCGCGCGTCGTCGCCGGTTATCGCCGTTCCGGAACGGCGAAGGGCTGAGCGCAGGCGCGCCAGCAGTTCGTCGCTGTCGAATGGCTTGGTCACATAATCGTCTGCACCGAGGTCGAGCGCCGAGATCTTTTCGGCTGTCTCGTGGCGCGCCGTCAGCACGATGATCGGAGTGGCGCAGCGTTGCCGGACCGCGGCGATCACCTCCAATCCGTCCCGGTCGGGCAGGCCCAGGTCGAGCAGGATGACATCGACATTGCCGCGATCGAGGGCGGCCAGCGCGCCGGCCGCGTTCGGGGCAGCGATGAAGTCGTGACCGGCGCGGGACAGGATTGCCTCGAGCAGGCGCCGGATTGCCGCTTCGTCGTCGACGATCAGGACCCTGCTCATTCTTCGGGCTCCGGTTGCCGGGGACTGACCTGCGCCAGCGAGAGGCGGAAACAGGCGCCGCCGGACGCGCTGTCCGACACGGTTATGGGGATCCCCATGGCCTCTGCAAAGCCCTTGACGATCGAGAGGCCCAGCCCACTGCCCTGCCCCCGGTCATCGCCTTCAAGCCTGATGAACCGTTCGAATATCCGCGCGCGGTCCGCTTCGGCGATCCCGCCACCGTCATCGCAGACCGCCAGCGCCATGCGGGAACCTGCACATCGCGCCGAAAGCGTAACCGTGCCGAAGGCGTGCCGCCCCGCATTGTCCAGCAAGTTGATCAGACAATGGCGCAGCAGCACCGGATCCGCATGGACGAACGGGAGGTCGGGCGGGATATCGCGCACCAATGCGATCCGGCCCGGCAGGCGCACGGCCTCCACCGCCGCCCCGACGACATCGACGAAATCGACGCTTTCCATCCGCGGTACGACCGAGCCATCTTCGATCCGCGCAGCGCCGAGCAGGTCCTCCAGCATCCGTTCCAGTCGCCGTGCCGCTTCAAGGGCCTCGTCGGCATCGGGTACGGTCTGACTGAGCGATACCAGACGTCCGGTTATGACTGTCAGCGGCGTGTGAAAATCATGCGCGAGCGAAGCAAGGAAGGTCCGCCTCAGCCGGTCGCCCTGGGCGAGGCGCTCGCGCTCGCGCGTCTCTTGTTCAAGCGCGACCCGGTCCCGGGCCTGACCGAGCAGGGCGGCAATCTGCCCCAGATGGGACAGGTCGCTTGCGCTGCGCGTGACGCCGGTCGCGGGACGGGCAACGGCAAGGACATCCGGGTCCGTCCCGAGGTGCGGGCCAAGAGGTATGAATGTCCAGTCTGCAGCGGGCATGACTTGCGTGGCGTGACCGGTCATGTCTGCGTTGTGCAAGGCCCATGATGCTGCGGCGAGGTCGAGCGCGGACAGACCGGCATCGTTGCCGGACAAAAAATCTTCGTCGATCAGCAGAATGCGGTCATGGCGCCGTTCAAGCCAGCTGATGGCCTCGCCCAGCGCCGATGCGGCATCCTTTGCCGCCAGCAACGCCGAAAGCGCTGCCAGTTCCTCGCTGCAGGCGGCGCGGGCCAGCGCTTCCTCCTCGCGCGCCTTCAGCAATGTCGCAAGCCGGCTCGTCACCACGGCGACCACGACGAATACGAGAACGCTGATCACGTTGTCGAAGCCGTGGATCCGCAGTGTGAAGCGCGGCGGAAGAAGGAAGAAATTGTAGGCGATCGCACCTGCAAAGGCGGCCAGCAGACCGGGCAGCAACCCGCCGCGCACTGCCGCGTAGAGCACGGGCAGAAGAAACATCAGCGCGGCCGAGGCAATCCCGATCTGGGGCAGCAGGGCGGCGGTGAGCCAGGCGATGGCCGCCACGCCGAACAGGGCAATCGCATAAGAGGCTATCGGGCGTTGCATACTGTCCAGTCCGGCTGCTCTCAGGTCACAATTCGATCTGACTTCCGAGTTCCACGACGCGATTGGCCGGAATGGCGAACCAGGCCGTAGGATCGGCAGCATTACGGTGCAGGAAGCGATAAAGCCACGTCATCCACCGCGGCAACATCGGATTGCTGGCGCGCCGGATGGCATTGCGCCCCACGAAGAACGAAGTCCCGCCTCGGCCCAGCAGCAGCCCTTCCCCGCGGGAGAGGTCGGTCGGAACGTCGACCTGATCCATGTAGCCATAATGCAGGACGGCCCTGGTGAAGCGCTCGTTGATCCGTTCCAGCGCCAGTCGATCGGCGGGCGCCACGTAGGGCACGCCCTCGGTGACCACCTTGAGCAGCACGTTCGTTTCGTGCAGCGCCTTGTTGTGCTTGAGGTTGTGCAGAAGCGCCGAGGGGGCAACGTCGAGGTTCTCGGTCGGGAACACGGCCACGCCGGGAATGATCACTGCAGGGCGCTGCTCCAGCGCTGCGGCCAGCTGCTGCATCGAGGCGCCCTGTCTGGCGATGCGCAGGCGCATGACCTGCCGCCCCCTCAGCCAGGTCGCAATCACCGTTCCCATGACGCCTGCAACGAGCAGCGGGACCCATCCGCCTTCCATGATCCGAAGCACATTGGCTCCCAGGAAGATGATGTCGAGGCCAAGGAACGGCGCAAGCAGCAGCGCAGTCCAGAATGGCTGCCAGTGCCATGCGCGCCAGGCGATGATGAAGGCAAGCAGGCTTGTCACGACCATGGTGCCGGTCACCGCGATTCCATAGGCCGTGGCCATGGCCGAACTGCTCTTGAAGACGAAGACGAGGACCAGCACGCCGCCCAGAAGCAGCCAGTTCACCATGGGCATGTAAATCTGGCCCCTCTGGGATGCCGAAGTCTGGCGGATGGTCATGCGCGGCAGCAGTCCCAGCGCAATTGCCTGATGCGTCAGCGAGTAGGCGCCCGTGATCACGGCCTGGCTGGCAATGATGGTCGCGAATGTCGCCAGGACGACCAGCGGCGCCCGCAGCGCGTCGGGCGCCATCAGGAAGAACCAGTCCGCATTCTCGAACGGCCTGCCCGCGGCCTGCGCGTCGGCAAGGGCCTGCAGCGCCATGGCGCCCTGCCCCAGATAGTTCAGCGTCAGCGCCGGCCAGACGAAGCTTAGCCAGCCCAGCTGGATCGGCCCACGCCCGAAGTGGCCCATGTCGGCGATCAGCGCTTCGGCACCGGTCACGGTCAGGAACACCGCGCCGAGCACGAAGAGCCCGGCCATTCCGTGCTGCGTGAGAAAGCCGATAGCCGCGAGCGGATTGAAAGCGGCCAGAATCTGCGGCGCATCGAAGATATGGGTCAGGCCCAGAGCCGCCAGCGCAAGGAACCAGACACAGCACACCGGGCCGAACAGGCTGGCAACGCCGGCCGTTCCCCGCGACTGGAAGGCGAACAGCCCGAACAGGATCGCCATCGTCAGGCCCAGGATCATCGGCAGTTCCATGCCCTCAAGCCCCGGCACGGTCCTTAGACCTTCGACGGCGGCGAGAACGGACAGGGCCGGGGTGATGATCGCGTCTCCGTAGAACAGCGCGGCCCCGGTCGCACCGAGGATGGTGACGATCAGCCAGCGGCCCCCGGTCGCGATCCGCGCCAGTGCCATGAGCGAAAGCACGCCGCCCTCGCCCTTGTTGTCCATCCGGCACAGAAAGAGCACGTATTTCAGCGTCACGACGATGATCAGCGCCCAAATCGCCAGAGACAGCACCCCGATGATGTCACTGCTGCCGATCTCCTGCCCGCCGACATGGGCAAGCGCCTCGCGGAAGGCATAGAGCGGACTCGTGCCGATATCGCCATAGACGACACCGATCGCGCCCAAGGTCAGGGCAGCGGTGGAGGCATGGGGCAAGGGAGATTTTTCGCGCATCTTGGTTTCCATTCGATCGTGGAAATCAAGATCGCGCGCCGGGGCATTAAGGCGCCATGGGAAAGCCGCCGGCGCGCCATTAAAAATGCATAAAGTCCGCCATCTATGTCTGCCCCCGGTCGTGCCCCCGCGCGCCTGTGCGACTGAAGCCTACCCGCCACCGAAGCCAATTCGTGCAAATCCCAATATCGGTACGCCGGGGATGAAAATGACCAACGTTTTGTCCGGTTGCCCGTGCTGGCTGGCGCCCGACCGGACTTCGCTTATGTGTGCCTGAATCGCTCATTTTCAGACGCCGTGGTCAGGCGTTTTTCGCATCTTCCACGAGCAGATAGCCAGTGCTGCGTCCCCCAGCGGCATCTTTCTCCAGAATGCCCTTGCGAACCAGGTCGTTGATGTCGCGCAGAGCCGTGTCGGACGACGTCTTGGTCATCGCTGCCCACTTGGCATTGGTCAGCTTGCCCTCGAAGCCATCCAGAAGACGATTGATCACCTTGCGCTGCCGATCATTGAGCGTCTGCCCTGCCATCGAGTCCCATAACCTCGCCTTGCGCATCACCCCTGCGAGGATCGTCTCAGCCCTGTCGAATGCACGATCGAGGCAGCCAATGAACCAAAGCAGCCAGGCCGTTATGTCCAGCCCGCCACTTTGCGTCGTTTCCAGCATGTCATAGTAAGCCTTCCGCTCGGCACGGATCTGAGCCGACATGCTGTAGAAGCGCTGTGCTGTGCCTTCCGCACGCGCCAACGCAAGATCTGCGATCGCACGCGCAATGCGCCCGTTCCCGTCATCGAATGGATGGATTGTTACGAACCACAGGTGCGCAACGCCAGCCTTCAGGACAGGGTCGAGCATCGCCGTCTCGAACCACACGAGGAAACCGGACATTTCCCGATCCAGCAGGTTAGACGCAGGGGCCTGATAGTGAACCCGCTCACGACCGATCGGCCCTGAGACGACCTGCATGGGGCCACCTTCATCGCCCCGCCAAGCACCGACCGTAATTCGGCTCATCCCGCTTCGCCCGGTCGGGAACAAGGCCGCATGCCAATCGAAAAGGCGCTCAGCTGTCAGAGGCCGAGCGTAGTTCTGGGTCGCATCCAGCATCATTTCCACGACACCTTCGACATCGCGATCGGCGTCGACCAATCCACCGATCTCCATCCCGAGGCGGCGCGCAATGGATGAGCGCACTTGCTCCCTGTCGAGCACTTCCCCCTCGATCTCGCTGGATTTCAGCACATCCTCAGTCAACGCTTGGAGCACCGCTTCTTCGCGCAATGGAAATCCCAATGCTTCCATATGCCCGATCAATCGGCCTTGCCTGTGGCGGACAGCCGCGAGCGGCTGAAAGAGCTGCCGCTCGTTCCAGATCAGGTTCGGCCAATCTGTCAGTTCGTGGATGCAGGGCACAATCACCGCTCCTTATGCGGTAAATATACCCATCATTCACCGCGCAGTGCAATGATTTTTCACCGCACAAAATACGGCGAATGCGGGCGTTAATCACCGCATTCCAGCGAGCGATCTCATGGCCAGGATTCGCTTCGAACCTGTCCACCACTGGCCGTATTTGGCCATTGCAGGTCCCGCGCAGGAACGACTTCCCCCGACAAATCTGTCCATCCGTGAACGTCCGAACCACCGCACGTTCGTACTAAGTCAACAGCGCGCGAAGGCTGGCACGAGCATGTACTTGATCGCCTCCTCGATCCAAAGCTTCGAGGTTGAATCACGTCCAGAGAATTGCGCCGACGAGCTTGATTATAATCTCCTCGTTGGAAGAATTCCCGATAGCACCTGCACTGAACGTGCCGGTTTCCTAACGGATAGCGAAGCCTGAACTGCCGGGCGGCGGCGCGGCTTCAGGCTGCGGCGAGGCAAAGAATCACCGGATTCCTTACCAGCTCGCGCCGTCGATGAACCGGCGAGGCAGCCCTTCCCACATCGCCCGGTCAAATAGCCTGAGATTGACACCGACGCGGTCGCAGGTCGGATCGCGAGGCGTCCAATGCGTAGTTACGCCGCAGGTCCCACAGTGCCACAAGGTCAACGTCGCGTCGCCCTGTACGTAGCCTACGCCCACCCCCGTGACTTCCACCTGGCCAAAAGTCCGGTAGGTCCAGAGTGCACCGGTTCGCTGGCAAATCGAGCAATTACATTCGCTCGCGTCGCTGGGATCGCCCTCGATCGCGACACGAATTCTCCCGCAGTGGCAGGCTCCTTCATACTTCATGCCGATGTCTCCTGCACCGATCCGACAAACCCCGGTTCTCCGCGCTTCGCCACATTAGATTACGAGATGCCGGGCACTACGGCTCGCGCCTCGCGCTCATACCAGTGCGGGGCGTCGCCTGTCATGGTATGCGTTGAACGTCCGTGGTTCTTCGTGCGAATGGCCCGATTTCTTCGAGCCCGCCGACGCGAAGCAAACGGTGACCTTCGCAAGCCCAAGCCAGCCTAGGATCGCCTGGGCGTTTGCCCGGCAGCATTCAGTGCCACTGCTTCCCTGACCAGCGTCTTGAATGCCGAGCTGTCGACCGCCTCACCTTCGTGCAAGTCGATGGCACGGCGAATTGCGCCGTTGAATCCGGCATTGAACAATCCGGCAGGATCTTTCAGCGCCGCGCCCCGCGCGAAGGTCAGCTTGACGTAATTCTTGTAAACTTCGCCTGTGCAGATCAGCCCGAAATGTTCCCAGGTCGGCACACCCGAAGGGTTCGTTGGCTTGATCCACTTTACGACTTCGATCACCTCAGGATCAGCCTCATGGATCAGTTTACGAACCTGTGCCAACGTTTCGCCTCGCCAGTCACGAAGGCCGGCGAGTTTCGCGTCGATCATCGCAGATGCGCAAGCCCGGTCGCTCATGCACCCTTCTCGATAATCTTCCAACCGTTCCCGGAAGGATCACGGAAGTTTGCGTCCACGTTGCCGTAGCGCGCGATCGGCTCCTGAGTGAACTCCACGCCCCGCTCGCGCAGCCGCGCGTATGTCGCGAAGCAGTCATCGACCGCCATGACCAGAGGCGGCATCGCGCCTTTAGCCACAAGTTCGTTCAGCGCTTGAGCAGTGGCGGCATCGTGCATTGGCGCCTGCGGTCGGAACAGGCCAAGCTGGAACGACGGCTGCTTCGGATGCTGCACGGTAAGCCAGCGATAGTCGCCGTTGCGCTGATCGGTGTGGACGCGAAAATCAAGCTTGCCGACGTAAAATTCGTAGGCCTCGTCCTGATCCCGCACGTACAGACCGACGACCTGAATTGCTTCACTCATGGGACCTCCATCGCTTGGGTTCCCACTCACTTATAGCAGCGGTTGCGACGACGCTTCTCCGAAACTGCTATGGTTAGGTCCGGGCGGTGGGCCGCGCTAAGATAGCAAGGTGGCACCTGACCCATTCCATGCGCCACACTCCTTTCGCGAGTACGGAACATACCGGGACTTTCCCCCGTAACGTCGCGGAAGGTGCGCCCGAAAGTGCCAAGACTGTTCCAACCGCTTTCGAAAGCAATATCGGTGATCGCAAGCTCGGTATCGCGCAGCAACGCCTTGGCACGCTCAATTCTGCGAGTCAGGAGGTAACGGTGCGGCGGTATGCCAAATGCCTTGCGGAACGCGCGCGCAAAATGGGCCTCCGACACACCGCTGACCTTGGCAAGCCGCTTGACCGGCCATGCCTCATGCGAAGAAGCGTCCATCCGGTCCTTGGCACGCAGTAGGCGACGAACAAGGAGCGGACATTGCCCATTGGCGGTCTGAGTTTCGCCATGAAACAAGAGAACGAGGTCGTCGGTCACGATCTGCTTGTTTCTAGCCCGAATAACTCAATGTTGCCAACGGAGGGACAGCAGTATGTCGCGCACGGCCGACTTGGCCAGCCCTTGCCGGCACGGCTCGAGGCAAGAGCCTTTGTCCCCTCGCCCCGCCTCCTCCCGTGAAACGGCTCCCCGAGCTGCTATTGTGCTCCACTCTTCGCAATCGCGTCGGCGATCATCGCTGCCAAGGCCTCTTCGGCACGCTCTCGCGCCAGAGCATCACTGCCTGCAAGATCCTTGCGAATCCATTCGGGTGCCCGCCCGACAACGTTGAGAATGATCTCACTAAGTTGCTCCATAGCCGGTGCCATTGCAGGTCATGGCCAAGCACTCAAGGATGAAAGGGACATCCGAGACGAGCCCGTTGCCTTGCCATCAAACCAACATGTCTCGGCGTCGAAGCGCGGCCGACACGTCGGCATCGAGGACGCACACGAGATTGCGCGAGCCACCCCTGTTGGCGTGATTGGTGCGGTATCCCTCGTAGTAGCGCGCCACGTACCCTGCCCTCTCGAGTTCGGTCACCACGCGACTGAAGTTGTCGGCTCCGGTCACGCGCACATGTTCCTCGACCGCGGCATCGATAATCCTTTGCGCTTCAAACAGGTCATCGGGCAGCTTGTCGGCCAGCTCTTCGCGCAGGCGCTGCTCGACCTTCTTGCGCCGCTTGCTGCGACCGGAAAGCCGCGAGAGCCTCTTGCCCACCCACGCGCGCAGCGGAAGCACCTCGGTCTCGTCCTCGACGAAAGGACCTATCTTCGAACCGGGACCTGCCTGCTCTGCCAGGAGGTTGAGAACAGCGAAGGCATAGCGCGGACGACTGGACACTTCAGACAAACGATCAAGGATCTGCCCGACGTTGGTTGCAGTCTTGCCCATGGGTAACGGCTGTTCCTGATCCTTGTTCGCCTCTGTTCCCACTATGCCAGAATCTGATGAATCTGACTAGAGGAACAAGACAAATAAGAAATGAATCCATGGCTTTAGCGGAAATATCTGTCGTTTTGACAGTTTGCCCGAAGCGCAGTTGAACACGCCTGACGTTCCCGTAATGATCCGGAAATGCTCAGAGTATGCTGCAAGCCACTGAAAAGGAATCACTTCGCACACCGAAGGCCAGTGTCCCTCCTGGCAAACTGTCATTGCGACAGCTCCTGCATATGGAGACTGTGCCGCAAGATGGCCGGGCAATGCTGGGCGATGCCTACCCGCTACCGAGGCGACCCGGGTGCACCTTCCTTGCAAGTGCGCCTTAGAAGGCAACGCTGAGTGAAGCACAGGCGGTCAGGTCAGTAGTATCCGACGTCTGTTCCATCCGCGTCGCGATCTGCCAGGTGAAGTTGTAGCCACCGGCCAGCATGCGCAACTCGCCGATCCAGGCACCCTGCAGGTAATTGGGCGTGATCGTGAAGGCATCGCCCGAATCGTAACTGTCACCGCCGCGGAAGTATGCGGTGGTCTTGCCATAGCTGCCTGCAAGGACCTCGCGACGGCCACCCTCGAACTGAAACGTCAGCGGGCGGCAGTCCGGCGAAATGGGTCCAAGGCTGTAGGAAGCCGTCACCGTCGTAGACCTGCTCGTACGGTCGGCCACCGTGAGTGCCATGGCATCGCTGTCCGCGGATTTCGTACAGCATATCGGGAGGGGCGCACAGGCACGCATCGGGCGGCTTTCTGACCGCATTGCTACCCCGGCTCCAGGTCCGCCGCGCGCAGCTTGCCGAGCACTCGCGCCGCGGCATTGCTGCCGACCGCCAGCTCGCGCGCGTAGTGCAGCGCGGTACCGGGCGAGGACCAGCGCAGCGCCAGCGCGATGCCGGCACCGTCCTCTCCGGCGGCGAACAGGTCCTGTGTGAGGCCCACCCGGAACGAGTGCGCGCTCAAGGACCGGATCACGTCCTCCTTTCGGCCGGGTTCGAGTTGAACATGGCCAAGCTCGATGGCCGCGATGGCCCTGCGTCGAAGGATGGCGACCACGCCTTGCCGGGTGAGCGGCCTGGTGGCGACATAATGCCGCACCGTCTGTTGCCCGGCCGCGTCCGGCCGACCGGTCAGCACATGGATCCGCCGGAACACCGGGCCTTCCAGAATTCCTGCCGCCGCATGCCAAGCCAAGAGGCGTGCCATGGTATCTGGGGAAATCCAGGCCAGAGTGCCCTCTCCTGTCTGGTCCGTCTTGGAACGCGCGATGTGCAGGCGGCCGCTGCCGTCTCCCACCCGGGTCAGATCGGCGACCTGACACGCCACCAGCTCGGAGACGCGAAGACCTGCATCGTAAGCCAGACTGATGAGCGCCGCGTCACGCAAGTCCTGTATGCCTCTGCCACAGGTGGCGAGCAGCGCCTGGACGGTCACGCCGTCCGGCGCGGCCTGTCCGTCCGCCATCGCTTCGCCGAAGCGCAGGGGCGCGGCCTGACGCTGCTTTTCGGGCCTTTCGCGCCGAATGCCCTTCAGCGTATCGCGCACCATTCCGGCCTGCGTCGGCAGCGGTTCGCTCTCCCCGAAACCGAGGACCCGGTGGATCCGGGCGATCGAAGCGATCCGGCGCGCCAGCGTCGCCGGCTTGACCGGGGCCCGAACTTGCGAGTCGGTCGAGAGCCAGCGCAGGTAGTGAACGAGCGTCTCGGGGCTCGCAGGCACGGCCTGCACCGCGGGCCGCTGCTGGGCGCACCAGGCGAGAAAGCACTTGAGGTCAGCTGTGATCGCCGCGCGGGTCGCAGGCGCCATAGCCGAAACCGCCGCCTCGAGCGCGATCACACTGGCCCGGCGCGTGTCGATCAGCGGCGCGTGGGCTTTGAGGACCAGTTCGACCGATGACGGGAACAGGCGCCCAGGCTCAACCAGCATCAGGGGTCACGGCGGATGTCATGGGGCGAAAATGGCGAAAAACATGGCTTTCGGCAACATCGATTTTACCATAATGTCCGATTATGGAAATATCGTAAAAAGCACTTATACCAGAGGGTGTATAGCTATTTGGCATTTGCTATACTTCGAGAACAAGGCCGGGTTGCGAGCCCCATCAGCAATAGACACCAGACTCGATCCGCCGGATCAGGGCGAGGACTTCCTCGAAACCCTGCTGTGAACGCATGGCACGCTCGCCAGGTGCCTCTCCCAGCGCGACGGCAAAGGCATCCACCCAACGCAGGGCTTCCGCCCGCTCCCCTTCGAAGAGGCGCTCTGTTGCAGCCTGTACGGCCAACTCCAGACGGTAATGCGGGCCACACAGGCTTCTGACCGTGCCATTGCCATCATGGAGGGACGCAACCGCGCCGCACTCTTCACAAAGTGCAGCTGATGCGCGCCTTGCAGCGTCTATCAGACGTTCGACGCCCGCCGGCACCGCAGCGTGTGAAGCCAAGGTGACTGCGAGTTCGCCTCGATGTGCACCCGCGGCGGTAACCTCTGCAGCGCAATCGAGCCGATAGAGATCGACGATGAGCCGATCGTAGAGTCTGCGCCATCCCGGCGGAACGCCGTCGCGCATGTCGATGTTCTCGACCAGACTGTCTGCTGCATTCTTCATCTTGCCAATCCTCCTTGCTGGTGAAGAGCGCGCCATGGTCCGGGGGCCAATTGCGACCTCCGGTCCACGGCCGCGGTTCAGGAACGGTTCTCCGCGTACCGTGCGAAGAAGACCATGGTCGCAGGGGCGCCCTCCCCTCTTTCGAACGCCTCCAAGGCCGAACGCAAGGACGGTGAAAGGAAGAAATCCGCGAAAGATACCGCGGCGCTGCCTTCTGCCAGTTGTGCCCGGTTGGCCAGTTCACGGCCGAACTCCAGCGCGATCCTGCGGCGAAATTCATCTTCGTCCCGCGCGAAGCCGGACGCAAAGTATGCGCAAAGGCCTGCCCCGGTGACATGATCTTCGCCGCTCGCACACCAGATGCGGCGCGGCGCGTTCAACCGGCGCTCGGTCGCTTCCCATGGGTACGAAGTCTCGGGCAGCGGCAGTTCAGGGACGGTCTCACCCGTCTGCAACAATTCCCGCGCCCGCGCGATCGTTGCAGCCCATTGATCGAGCGTCTCTTCCCCTTTTCCAGCAAGAAGACGGGCCATGGTTTCGGAGACCAGAGGCGTTTCGCGGCTCATGCTGCAGCCTCCGCGATGTCTGCGTACGTCTGCCACGCGCTCAGGGCCGCGGCATAGCCCCGATCCGAGCACAGGACATGGCACGCCCCGCCAAGCCCGTTTACGCCCAGAAACCGTGACAGGACGATGCAATGAACATGACTGCCATTGCCTTCCAGACCCGCAGTGCCGGGAACGTGAGCGACAAGGACAACGGGAAATCGGCCGGCGAAGTGGTCCCGCGCAAATGCCCGGACACGTTCGTAGCCCACATGCCACGGCTCGCTATCGTCAAGCGTGATCTTCGCCTGCACCATGGCATGGCTCTCGAACGGCGGCAGAGTGTCATCGAAGCGCTGCAGCAGAAAATCTATGCTGGCATAGTCGCCCGGAGCACTGGGCGGCAGCAGCACCTCGCTGCGCGCGGCGTGACCGAATTTCGGATCGTCGCCCGGTTTGAGTTTCCTTCGGACCCAGGGCGCAATCCCTTCCCGGACGCCCTCCCCCAGCCACCAGTAGCGTGTGAACGAAAAGCCGGGATGGTCCCAGTCGCCTTTCGAGAACGACTTGAGCGTGGCGACGGCCTTGTCAGCCGCGACTTCCGGCGTCGCAGCGGCCAGTTTCAGCATATGTTTGCGCGCCATGGTCAGAAGCCTGCCTCGAAGATGGGCAGGTCGACGGTCCGGATCAGTCCGGTTCGTCGATCTTCGGGGTTGAGGAAAGGCGCTGCATCGCCGCGGACCAGTCCGGACGGCAAGGCACGCAAGTACGGTCCTTCCTCCAGCCTCGGGATGAACCACAGGTCATGGCCTTCCCCGCGCCACGCTGCATAGCCGTACAGGATGTTGGCGCGGTCCTGCAGCAGAATGTCGAAGCTGACGCCCCGCGTGGCGTCAAACCGCGACAACACCACTTCGAGACCGCTCTCCCGGGCGAGATGGACCATTTCGGGGAACAGCAAGGGCCGCTGGCAATTGGTGCCGGCGATGAGCAGCTGCGCGAAAGGCATGACGATAGTTCCGGCGAGAGATCGATGCCGTTCGCTCGCCTCCGGATCGATTTCAGCCCCGATGGCCAAGGCCAGCGCCATCATGCGGTTGCGCACTTGCTGGGTAGTCCAGGGCATCAAGCGTACATCTTCGCCTGCGGAGCCCAATTTCATCTGCTTCATATTCTGGGTACTTTCTGGGCGAGCCGCCCCAGGGCAAAGCACGCGGCTCAGTCCTGAATTTCATTCGAACTGCCTTGCCGACAGGCCTTCTTCCCTTCCTTCCTGGGCTCGGGTCTGCGGACGTGTTTGCGCGGCACTGCAGACCTCCTGATGATTGTTTCACTTTCCTGAACGGGACAATTGAGGGCACGCCATGGACACTGCCGTGATCGGCAATGGCGTTAGGCGCCCGGTCTGGTGGATGCGGGCGTGCCCGGTGATCTGTCACAGGTCATTGCAGAGAGGGCGGGACGTTTGACGCCCAAGGCTTGCCAATAAGCGCTTTGGCCGGATCTGGGGCGAGACCTGGCCTTTCCCCTTTTCAAACCAGGCCACAGGCTTCCTGCCGGTTAGAATGGTATTTAGGGAATCTGTTACAAGGTTAGAGGAGCGCGCTTGGGGCGAAGCCTGTCTGAATCAGGCGAGTCGCACTCTACAGGCCGTTCCCGTTGGATCGTCGATCCGTTCCTGAAATGTCGGCGCCCCCGTTCCCGAAAGGTCGTTGGGCTGTTCCCGAAGGGTCGAAGCCCGGGTTCAGAGCGTTCCCGGAGTGTCGAAGACCCGGTTCTAGGCCCATTTTTTGAATCTCTTTTTGAGCCTTGTCGGGAAACGACGTTCAAACCCGGTGGGCGCGCCCTTGAAGTCTGTTCATTGTCCGACATGCAGCGATCCCGACGCGACACTTCGGGAACGGGGGTGCGGATTCCTGTCGTGAGTGGGGCCCTGACTCCTCCTTTCGCAAAGGCACGAGAACGTGGCGCAGGCTGTCCCGACGAGACGGAACGGGCCTTAGCATCCATGCGCTTGGAACGTTGAGGAGTGCCTTGACGGTCTTGCTGTCTCGCCCATGACGGGGAAAGAGACCGGAATGCAGGTGGTTTCGGCAAGGCGTGACGGGCTGCGTGCGAGGGTAAGGCCGGGTATCTGCAAGACGCCCTCCCCTCGCGTTCTGCGTCTCACCCGCGCAAGGTGTGCCGGTGCTTTTCGTGATGGCGCTTGACCCATCCGATGAAGGCGCGTTGCCAGTCGGCCGGGGTCCGTTCGGACGAGGCGTTGACCCAGCGTTCGAACTCGGCGTGGAGGGCATGAAGATCCCACCCCGGACAGTTCTGGCGCAGATAGTCGATCGTCTCGTCGGTCATGAAGCCGCGCGTCGCCGCATCGGAAAGGCCCGCCACGGTCGAGCGGATCAGCTTGCGGGCATCGATGACGTCCACCTGTGGTGAAGGCGATGTCGCTGGCTTTCCGCCCTGGCCCCTGCCCTGCCCTGTTTCGGCCAGAACCGGTTTGACAGGCACTGCTTCTTGCTCAGGCATGGCGTGTTTCCCCGGGGAAACATCCGGCTCGGTGGGATTGGCAGGCAGGTATGTTTCCGCCCCGCCCTTCCCGTCGATGCGGCGCATGCGCAGCATTGGTTCGCCGTCCTTGGCCGTTTCGACGGAAAGTCCGTAACCGGGCAGTTCGTTTTTCTCGGCGAGCTTGAGCATCTCGAACTTGAAGCGGCGATATTGCCCTTCGGCGCCGGACTTTTCGAACAGCACGGGCATGGAGATCGCAAAGCCAGCCTCTCCAGCCCCGCCTGCATGCTTGCGCGCGACGCGGTAGAGCCAACGCTCGCGGCCGCCGGTGATGTCGAAGTAGGCACGGTCGATCGAGAGGACCCCGCCCTTCATCATCACCCCTTCCCAGAACCAGTTGGACAGTTCCAGCGTCATGCCGCGCGAACGCTCGGTGCGCTCGTCGACGAGCTGGGTCCAGCCATCGAGCCAGGAGAAAGTCGCCTCGCGGCGGTTCTCGGCGCGGATGTTGGTCTTGATCGTGGTCGAGACGAGACGGTCGAGCGCCTGTCCCAGCAGTTCGTAGGCACGTCCGGTGGTCGGTCGTCCGATCGCCCGCAGGAGGTCATAAGGCATGATGTGCAGCTTGCGCGGGACATCGTTGACGCCGCGCCGTGCCATGTCAGCCAGCACGCTGGCGCAGTAGATCAGGATGTCGGCATCCCAGATCGTCGCCATGCCATAATCGGGATTGGCCGAGACGTGGACCCACAACTTCCCGTCGGGGCTGGTGTAGTCGATCGGCTTCACCCGTTTCGACTTTGCCAGGCTGAAGAAGGGCCGCTCCATCATCTCGCGCTGGTCGCGCAAGGGCAGGTCGGCAATATAGGGCAGGAATAGGTCGAACTGCTCGGTGACAGCAGCTTTGCGCGCGCGGCTCATCTTGGATGTTTCCCCGGGGAAACACGCGGACCGATCAGGGGCAGATTAGCAGAGGGCAGGGGGGCAGGCGGCAGCTCGCCACCGCCCATCCCGCTATAGCAGCCGTTCACCGCTGCAGCCCTCGGCCTTCGTTCTCGAGCCTGTCGAGAGCTTCGCGCACGGCGGCGAGCACTTCTTCCGGATCGGCGCCCGAGCCGGCGTGAAGCCGCAAGGTCACACCCTGCCGGTTCGAGGTCTGCACGCTGACCAGCGGTCGGCCACGGGAGGAGCTGACGACGAGAGGCTCGGCCTTGACCTGTTCGGCATCCGGCGCGGCAAGCAGCGCCTTGAGCACGTCGGCGGCGGGCAGGGCAGGGCGGCCCGAAGCACGACGGACCTCCTGTTCGCGGGCAAGGCGCGTGGCCTCCTTGCGAATCGCCGGGGCCTTGTCCTTGTCGTCGAGCATCTGGGCCAGCGGATAGGCGGGCTTGAGCTGGACGTCGGCCGGCGAGGCGAAGGCGGCCAGCACCGCATCGGGAATGCCTGCGACCTTGAGCATCTTCGACAGCCATCCCTTGGACAGCTTGAGGCGCTCGGCCATGCGGGTCATGTGGTCGCCGTAGTGATCCTTGAGCGCTGCGGCATAGTTGCGCGCACGCTCGAGATCGGAGACGTCCTTGCGCGCCCGGTTCTCAAGATCGGCAAGGCGGAAGGCGGCCTCGTCATCGAGCTGCGCGACTTGCGCCACGAATTGCATGTCCGGGTAGGAGTGGGCGCGCAGCCACGAGATCGACCAATGTCGCCGCGTGCCTGCGATGACCTCGTAGTCGTGCTCGGGGTCGCCCTCGATCCGCCGCACCACTGCCGGCACTTTCTGCCCGCCTTCGGCAATGATGGAATCGATCAGCTCGCGGCAGGATTCCTCGGAGAGATGGGCATAGCTGCGGGCATTGCCTTCCCACACGCGGACGCGCGCGGGATCGAGCAGCAATTGCGTGACCTGCCGAACTTCGCCGGTTGCCACGCGGGCCAGCGCACTTTCGCGGCCCAGTAGTGTCGTTCCGCGGGCGCGCTCTGACCGCGGCGCTCGCTCCGCCGGGGCAGGGGAGGGCGATGCCTCTTGCGAAGCTCCGGTCGCGGGTGCGGCCTCCTCTTCGTCAGAGAGCAGGGCGGCGAGATAATCGGATTGCTTGCGGGCCATGGTTTACCTCGGGCAACGCGCGGAAAAAGGGCTTGGCAGGGAAGAGGTTTGGAACATATGGTGAACAAACCTTGTAGGAAAGTCCTTTTGCTCCATCAATCCCAAGGGCAGGGGCCTAGCCATTGACCAGCAGCTCCTCGTCGATGCGTTGCGACCGTCCCCAACCGGTCCGCACGAGCTGCTCGATCTGGCCGAGCGCTTCGTCGAGATTGGCGCGGCAGCGCTTGTGGGTACGCGGTGTGCCGATTGGCTTTTCCAGCTCGTAGACCGTCATCATGCGCAGCGCGGCATGGCTGATTTCGGCGCTCTCGAGGATCGGAACCGGAAGGAGGGCAGGACCGAAAGTCTGCTCCATGATCGTTCGCACCATCTCGTGGCTGGGATCGCCCTGGTCGAACTTGGAGCAGATCAGCCGCACGAAGCTGTAGTCGACGGCAATCCCCGCGCCGGTCAGCTGGTCGAGGACCTGGTCCATCATCGAGAGGAACTGGACCGTCGAGCAGAAGTCGGGCGTCGTCGCCGCCAGCGGCACGAGCAGGGCGTTGGCCGCCTGCATCACCGCAAGGCTGATCGTACCGAGCGCTGGCGGGGGATCGAGGATGACGACGTCATAATCGCGCGCAAGGTCCATAAGGCCCTGTTTCAGCTTGCGAAAACGCGCTGCCAGAACCGATTGCCCGTCCGCCCCGGCTGCCGCCAGTTCGTACTCGACGTCGAACAGTTCGAGGTTCGATGGGATGAGATCGACATTGGGCCAGGGCGTGTGCTTGACCGCATAGAGCAGGTCGGCCTGGGTCGGATCGATCGAAAGGTAGGGGTAAAGCGTTTCCTCGCGGGTGATGTTGAAATGCGGGTTGAAGCCGAACAGCGTCGTGGTCGTCGCCTGGCTGTCGCAGTCGACGACGAGGACGCGGTAGCCCTGCACCGCGAAATAGTGGGCGAGGTGGGTGGTGACGGTCGACTTGCCGACGCCGCCCTTGAAGTTCTGCACCGCGATCATCGCCGGAACGTCGAGCGGCGCGCGGGCAGGGGAGGCGCCCAGCACCTCGCGCATGTGCAGCAGCTCCTCGACCGTATAGCCGACCCGGCGCCCGTTCTCGCTCGCGGGGGGAGGGGGCAGTCGCCCGTCGTCCTCGGCCATGCGGATGCGGTTGGTCGAACAACCAAGCAACTGCGCTGCCTCGGCAATGCCGAAACGCACGTTGAGCCCCTTGCGGCTTTCGGGCAAGAACGCCTTTCGCCGGAGACGCTCGATCATCTTCTCACCAGCTTGAGCAAGATCGCCGATCTGGGAACCGATTGAACTCACATGTCCTCCGCAAGGAAATTTTGAACGTTGCGGGCGGCAATTTGCATCGGATGCGTTCAATTCGCAACTTCTATCTGACAGCTCCTGCAATTGGACGCTTTGGCTTGTGGCGCGGCGTGAAAGAAAATTAAAATCTTCAGAGCGCAGGTGTGGCTGAGTTGCTGCGATAGACCAATACGCGCCGACTTTCGCCGCCGTCTCTTACATCAGGTGTGACGCCAACCCCCATCACCCGTGATCTGGTAAGAATTACCGATTACCCGAGGTAGATTGTCGATTAGTATTGGTCGAATTGAGTCGGTCGAAAACAGCAAGGTGAACGTGCTGAACTTTCGGGAGGCGTAATGGGACCAGGGCGCAGGAAGGGCTCAATTCTGCCCGTTCGTATCAGGCAGACATTGCTGCTTGCCTTTTGCTGTCCATCACTGCCCTCATGGGCTGCTGATTTCAATTCGGACATCAGGTCTAGTGGCACGCCTGCCTCCGAATTTGCAAAGAACAGCGGTCGAAATGTTCAGACCATCACGTCAGGTTGGCCTGAAGGTCCGGGCACTCCGAAGTCCGTGGCAGAAATGTCGGCCATGCCGGGCTTCCCGGTCGTATTATTTCCATTAGAGCACCGATGCCGCTCCGCGGAAGGAAGTCCGACCGGGGTTTGCGTCCTGCCGGACCCCGCAGTTTCAAGTCCCCAAGCTCTTGGGAAGTGGGATTTGTCTGACCTGGCTCCCGCTGAAGCTCATGCGTTGCCGTTAAGCGATGATGGCGATGATCCCGAGAATTCCGACGAAACTGAATGCCCGGGCGCTTGCATAGCCGAAGGAAGTTCAATTGAGCGCGAGGGATGGGCCGATCACGTCTCGAAGGACCATGCCACGCACGCCGGCTTCTGGAAGCAAGCGGGGACTGTGAAGACTGAATCGCTCGTGTTTCTGGGCTATTTCAGCATGCTGAGCGGCAAGAAGCTGTTCAAGGAGACCACCAAGTTTCATTTCAAGGACGAGGGTTGGTTCGGTAAGGACACGGCCAACATCGGCGTCGACAAGCTGACCCACGCTTTCGACACCTACCTCCTTGCCGAATTCCTACACAGTCGAATTCACCGGCGCTCCAATGCCTCGGAAGGAGACGCGCTGACAGCGGCGATGCTGGCTTCGGGCCTGATGATCTTCAATGAGTTTTCTGACGGTATCGAGCCCGACAGTGGCTGGTCGGTTCAGGACGTTGCGATGAATCTGGCCGGAGCTGGCTTTTCTGTCCTGCGCAACACGGTCCCCGGGCTCAAGGAGAAGGTGTCCTTCAAGATCGAGATCGTGCCCAACGGGCACATCTACAGCTACGAGGGCAAGCCGCACTATGAACAGCAGCGCTTCATGTTCTCGATCAAGGGCGCCGGTTTCAAGCGGTTCAGCCGTTCCCCCTTACGCTTCCTTGACCTTCAGGTCGGGTACTACGCCTCGGATTTCCTAAACAAGGACCGCGAGGCTGGCATCAAGCCCAAGCGCCACGTTTTCGTCGGCATCGGCCTGAACGTCGGGGAACTGCTGTTCGGCAATTCGGAGTCCAGCTTCGGAACGGCGGCCTATTCGGCTCTGGATTACGTCCAACTGCCCTATACCTCGATCCGTTATGATACGACCGGGCGGTTCGGGACTTGATCGGGGCTATCTTCAGTCGCTTGTAACGGCCTGCCATGCCGGGATGCGATCAGGGGATACAGGCAGCGAAAGAGCGCCCGGCGACCCTTGGAAGCGTAGGGCGAAATAAGCGAACATGCCCGAAGACTGGACCAGCCCGCATCGTGGGATGCGGGCTGGAGGAAGGGGTTCAGAAGGTTTTCTTCACGCCCAGTCGAACCTGCCGCGGTTCGACGGTCCGGCTGATCAGGTCGACCACGCCACCTGCTGGTTCGCCGGGCAGGCGAGTTGCATATTGATAGTCGACGTCATGCGCGTCCGTACCCAGCGCATTGAGCAGTTCGCCATAGACCTCGACTCCCTTGAGGAACGATGGAGTCCAAGCGGCGCGCATGTTGACCAGCAGCGTTTCGTTGCCGCGGCGCGAGTTGTCTTCGACGAGCGCGTGCGGGCCAAGGTAGCGGAAGCGCAGTGCCGCGTTGAATTCGGGGAACACCGCGGAAAGGCCCAGCTCTCCCGCGCTTTCGAGCGCACCGGGGACGTGGTTTGCGCCCTTCGGCAGATCGGCGTAGCGCGCGTGCGATCCGGTCCAGACCGCATCGAGGGCAAGCCATGCGTTCGGCTTCCAGAATGCGGTCAGCTCATAGCCGTGGCGACGGCCACGGCCCTTCGGTTCGACCGAGCCGGAATCGCCGACGTAGATCAGTTCGCTGTCGATCGAGCTGAACCAGTACACTCCGGTCAGGATCAGGCCGCCGCGCTCGATCCTGACGCCCACTTCCTCCATGTCGCCCTTGACGATGCCCGGCGCCGGGTCCTTCGGATTGGTCACGCCGCGCGCGTCGTTGGAATGGAAACCCTCGCCGTAGTTCGCGTATAGCGCCAGTCCATCGGAGATTTCGTAGTTGACGCCGGCCTTGAAGCCCAGGCTGCTGTCCTTGACCAGTCCGCTCCATCCGATGGCGCCGCCCCGGTCGGTCGTGCGGAAGCGATACCAGTCACCCCGCAGGCCGCCGATGAGCATCAGCCGATCCACCGGACGCCAGATCGCCTCGCCATAGAGCCCGGCACTGGTCTCGTTCACATCGAACCTGGTCGTGGCGGACTCGAATTGCCCCCGGATCGTATGATCGAGACCGACCGGATTGATCGAGTCCTGACGCAGCTCGGTGCCGCCGCGCAGTTCCAGCCTGTCGCTGACGATGATGCGCCGTTCCACGCGGCCTCCCCAGCTCCAGCGCTCCTCGTACTGGCGCAGCTGGTCGCCATCGACCGGATTGTCGAGGAAGAAGGTGAAGTTGGACAGCAGGCTCCAGTCGTAATGCTGGCCCCATGCGGTCACGCGCCAGTCGTCATCGGTGTAGCCGAGGGTGAGGATTTCGCGCTTGGTCGAGCCGCGCAGGGTGGGGTCGAGCGAACAGTAGACATTCTCGCAAAGGTCGGTGCCGATCGCGCGCTCGGGGATCTGCTCGGTCGGCGCCCAGGTCGCGTGGTAGATGTTGAGCGATGCCTGGAACGTGCCCCGGCCCAGCGGGACGGAGTACTTCACGAAGCCGGAATAGCCCTTGAAATCCTCGGGCAGTTCCCAGGGGCCGTCGTAAAACTTGGCCTGCCCCGCCATGGTCAGGGTGCCCGCGCCGATGGCAGTCGAACCGCCTGCGACAAGGCGGGCATAGTTGAATGCACCTGCCTCGGCGAGGACGAAGGGCGCCATCCGGGTGCGCGTGGTGATCCGCGTCGATCCCACGAAGCTGAAGTCGCCGGTATCGGCGCGATACGGCCCCTTGCGATAGTCGACCCGCTCGACGACCTCCGGGATCAGCCCGTTGACGTCGAGATAGCCTTGCCCGTGACCGTGGGTGCGAAAGTTCATCGGCATGTCGTCGATAGAGACCGACAGGTCGGTACCGTGATCGAGGTTGAATCCGCGCAGGAAGTATTGGTTCGCCTTACCGCCGCCCGAATGCTGCGTGGCGATCAGTCCGGGCGTCGCCTCCAGCAGTTCGGCCGGGCGCAGCAGCGGGCGGATCTCGATGTCGGCGCCGGCCACCGCGCCTTCGCTGGCGGCACCGGCGATGCCGATGCGCTGCTCGCTGCGACCGTAGACCACGATCGCATCGGCGGAATAACCGGCAGCGCCGATCTCCTCGGCCGTTCGGCCACTGTCGAGCGGCGCCGCATTGTCATTCGGCGTTTGCGCAAAGGCCGTTCCATGGGCCGTGCAAATCGCCGCGGCAGCCGCGAAGGTGCCGTAAATCACTGGTTTCAAGAATTCCTCCCGTTCGGACGATCGTCCGACTTGTGTTGATCTCGATGGAAGGCACCGCTATCCGGCTTCGCTCGCCAATGTTCGTAAATTACGGTAATCCCGCGCGTTACGCCGGCGTTACATGGGGGGAGCCGGATGGCGCCTGGATTTGAGCACCGGGACAAGGATGACGAAGCTGGCGGCGGGAGCGCTTTCGCTGCCGAAGTCGAGCGCTTGCGCGAGAAGAACGTCGTCGGAAGATCGGGCCGCCTGCGCGAACTGTTCGATTTCCTCGCCGCGCGGGGCGCCAATGCCGAATCGGCATCGCAGGCGGAGATCGCCGAAACGGTGTTCGGTCACGTCGATACCGATGGCGATGACGCCACCGTGCGCGTCTACATCCACCGCCTGCGCAAGCGCCTGGACGACCATTATGCATCCCACGATGCAGCCGCACGGGCCGGCAGGTTGCTGGTTCCATCGGGCGTCTATGCCCTGCAATTCATCGCTGACCGGGACGGGGCGGCGAAGGCCGAACCCACATCCGCACCCGAGCGCGAACGCGAAACCGAGCCCGGCCGCTCACGGAATTTCCCACGCTGGCTTGCCATCCCGATGGTGCTGGCGTTGCTGGCGATGGCCATGGCGGGATGGTGGCTTCGGGGCGATCCGGCGCCGGAGCGGGCCAATGCCATCTGGCAACCCTTGCTCGCTTCGGACCGTCCGGTCATGCTCGTGCTGGGCGATTACTACATCTACGGCGAATTCGATCAGCGCTTCTCGCAGATCGACCGGCTCGTCCGGGACTTTTCGGTCAATTCGGCAGCGGACCTCGCGCGCCTGAAGGAGTCCGAGCCGGATCGATACGCGCGGTCAGAGGACATGGGGCTCAATTATCTGCCGGTGTCCTCCGCCTACGGCCTATCGGCGGTCATGCCGATCCTTGCCCGGCACGCCAAGCCGGTAAGCGTCATGCCCGCCTCGCAGCTGACCAGTGAGACCTTGCGCGATTACAACATCGTCTTCATCGGATTGCTCAGCGGCATGGGCATGCTCGAATCGATCGGTTCCGCCGGGTCGAATTTCGCGGTCGGCGAGACCTACGACGAGATCGTCGATATCGATGACGGGAAGTCCTTCCACAGCGAGGAAGCGCTGAGCCTCGCCTCGAACCGGTATTACAAGGATTACGGCTATGTCTCCCAGTTCAACGAACCCGGCGGGGCTAAGGTCGTGGTCCTCGCGGGCCTGCGCGATACGGGGCTGAGAGGACTGGCCGCGCTGCTTGCGGTACCGAACCTTCCCGACCGTCTCGCAGCCGTCGCCGGGCGAGACAAGGGCTTCGAGGCCGTCGTCGAGATCACCGGGCAGCAAGGCACCGACCTGTCCCACCGCATCCTGCGGGCAAGGCCGCTCGGCGACAGAGCGCGGGACTGAAGTTAGTTTGCTTGGAAACTCCGAGCGACCATGCGGGGTAGGTTGCTTGCCTATCTTACCGCCGAACTGATTGAAGTCGAAGCTACCTGTGCGCAGGTTATTGCTTGCGTCGAATTGAGCGGACTTCCGCCCGACGTTGTCTATGCCGAACCGATGTGATCCTTGCGGACTTTCCCCGTTTCAAGGAAACAGACGCCATCGCCCGGTCACTGAGCATTCCCTTCTAGGTGCATGTCAGCGACACGGACAACAATGGCAATCATCGTCAATGACGTGCAGACTATCGTTGGACGATCACTGCGATCAGGCGGCTTTAATGGTTCCCTTTGGTATGAGCAGGAATGCCGCCAGATAGAGCAGGCCTGTCACAATCAGCAGGTTATTGTAGCCCGTGACCAGGGCGGAATACTCCAGACATCCGCCGACAATGGAACCGAGCAGGTTGATTGCAAAGGCGGATTGGGAGTCCGAGGAACTCTGGAAGCGTTTCGCGAAGGCCACGTTGGCGAGGTAGATCGGCAGGAATGCCAGAATCGTTGCAGCCAGCAGGCGCGGAAGGAAGGGCAGGGGAAGCAACCAGTCAGGGCGGATAGCCCAGGCCAGTGCCAGCGAGGCGGCGATGCCAGCATAGATTACCGGCAGCGGCGGCGTGCGGAACTTGCGTGTCGTTTCGACTGCCGCCAGGACAATGACCAGTACGCCCGAGAAGACGAGGGCATTGACGAACCAGGTCGTCCCGAAAAGCAGGGCGAAAGTCGCCACGTTCTTGGTTTCCAGCAGCAGGAATGCCGCGCCCATGAAGAACAGGTCCGCATAAGGGCGCATCGGCCGCAGCGGTCCGCCCAGCGCGCGCACGGCGGCGATCGATGCCAGCAGGATGCAGATCAGCGTGACTGTGTAGAGCTGCGGGAATGCGCCGCCCTTGAAATAGAGGAACGGAGCGTCGTCGGTTGCGGGCTTGATGACTTTGTTTGGCGACTTGGGCGCCCAGACACCGGCGCAGCTCTGGTCCGCCTTGTCGACACCGACCGCGATCACCGCCTGAGCTCCGGAGAAAGTGTCGACGCACGGCGCGTGCCCGAAGGCCTTGGCCACCGTCCCTGCCAGTCTGTCGATCAGCCAGGTTTCGCGGTAATAATTGTACATGGCGAAGCTGCCGCCCGGTTTGAGGTGCCGACGCACAGACTCCATCGCCTCCTCTGTGAAGAGGAACGACTCAAGTCGGATCTGGGAAGCACCGCTGACCAGTGTAAGAGAGTCTGGCAGCGCGAAGAGGATCAGGTCGTACTTGCGGTCCGTGCCTTCCAGGAATGCGCGTCCGTCGTTGACGTGTCGCACCACGCGCTTGTCTGAGTAAGGACGGTCCGGATTCCGTTCCGCGCCGATTTCCATGATGCGCGGGTCGATATCGACCGCATCGATGTGGCCTGCGCCTTCGGTGAGCGCGATGGAGACGTCCGATCCCGAACCTGCGCCGACGATCAGGACATCCTTCAGAGGATTGGAAGGGAGCCGCAGATAGGGCGTTTCATAGATCCGTTCGCCCTGTTCGAGCTTCCACTTTGCGGGAGCCATGAGCTGATGAGGTACGCCATTGACGCCAATCAGCAGCATACCCTGTTCCGGCGGGCCGATGGGTTCGGTAATGACCTTGTAGTAGGGCGACCAGCTGACTGTCGGATTCAATGTCTCCATCAACAGCTTGCCGACCAGTACGAGGGCCCAGGCACAGGTCACGAGGCGGCGCGAGGGACTCGCCAGCACGAGATAGATGACAAACGCGATCGCGCCCCAGGCAACGGAAGGTGCATGGAGGAAGCTGAGCCCGGTGAAGGCAGCGATCCCGATCAGGGAGCCCATGAGATCATAGCGATAGGCGGTGAGCGGCGGCAACTTGCCGAAGCAGCGCCCGACCACCTCGGCGGGTCCTGCCAGGACGATGGCGACCAGCACGAAGATGACTGGCAGAGCAAGCCATGCTGGCGGTCCGCTTACCTCGAGCGACGTGAAATAGATGATTTCAGACCCGCTACGCTCGATCGTCACCGGGAAACGCAAAACGCCGGCAACAAGGATACTGAGCAGGGGCATAGAGGCTGGCCAAATCGACCAGCTCTTCCGACTGATGAGAAAGCCTGCACCGATCCCGAGGAAGGACCCCAGCAGGATGAAATTGGAGAAGTAGGAAAGGTGGATGACGTTCGCGCCGAGCCAGCGGATCAGTGCAAGCTCGAGAAAAAGCATTAGGGCGCTGGCCAGCAGCAGCCGCATGATCGTCTTTGACCGGTCGCCCCCGTTTGAAGACTCTGCATCTGCCGTTCCGCCGGGAGGCGAGACGCCATCCTGCACGAACGGATCGTTTGGCTCGCTATCAACTCTGAGCAATTCTGGTTCCCCCCAATGCCCGCATTCCCATGGATGGCTTCCAGATCGCAAAGCGCAATCCGAAAGATGCCAATGGCCCCGGCGTGCCCCCAATTTTGCGGGTTGCCGCTACAGTGCGATACTATGTTCTTGAACCCCAAAATTTAGTTAATTTTGACTTTAGGTCCCCGTCAGGTCTTGATTACGCCCTTCACCCTTGCTTTTCGATGCACCATTCTGGATTTGCCATGAGTACAAGGCAGAAGAGGGATCAGGTATTTTATGGCGTTGGAGGCACGCAGCGCCTTGTCAGTTAAGCGCCATTTCTGGATGGCAGTGTTATTTACCGCAGTCGCACTGGTTTTGCGCTGCTCGACTTTCGGCAATCCCAATCTCGGCGTGGATGAGCAGTTCTATCTGCTTGTTGGGCAACGGATGCATGACGGGGCGCTCCCCTATGTCGATGTCTGGGATCGCAAGCCCTTCGGCCTTTTCGTTCTCTACTGGCTTTTCGCCTTCTTTCCTGACCCGGTGCTTTCCTATCAGTTGGGCGCAACGTTGTTCGCAGCGGCAACGGCGTGGGTTATCTGGCAGTTGCTTCGGGATTGCGCGGAGCTTCAGGGCGCGCTGTTGGGAGGACTGGCTTACCTCGTCCTTCTGGGACCATTTAACGGTTTCGGCGGGCAAGCTCCTGTTTTTTACAATCTGTTCATAGCGACGGCGGCCATGCTGGTCTGGCGAGAGCGGATCGCGCCGCTCACCAACCGGGGGTACTCCCGCATCGATGTTGCCATGGCGCTTTGCGGTCTGGCTATCGCGATCAAACCTACTGCCATGTTCGAAGGTGCATTCCTGGGCCTGTGGTGTGCCATTGGCCTCTGGCGCGAAGGCCACCGCAGGGCCATGATCGGGCCGATCCTTCGCTGGATGCTGTTGGGCGCCATTCCGACGCTTGCCATCGGCGCAGCCTATCTGACGATCGGCCATGGTGACGAATGGTGGCATGCAATGGTCACGTCTTCGCTGACAAAGCAGGTCAGACCACCTGAGCAGTTGTCCTTCCTAAGCTATGCCCTTGCAATGCGGATCGGCCCTGTGGTCTTGCTGGCTCTATGGGGGCTTGTCGCCATTCGAAACGAACGGCCTCTGCTGGTCTTTTTGGGGGGATGGCTCATGGCGGCAACGGTAGGGTTGCTGGTGCTGCTGTCCTTTTTTGCGCATTATGCGCTTCCGTTATTGGTGCCGCTCAGCGTTGCTGCCGGTTTGGCTTTCGCTCGCGGAGGGGCAGGGCGTATCGGTTTTGCCGCTCTGATAGCGGTCTATGCCTTATGGTATGACCCCACGAACTTCGCTTTGAGCCGGCAGGCCAGGACGGAAATGGCACAGCTCTCCCAACTTGCTCAGGCGCACGATCGGGGAAGAGGCATGTTGGTCTTCGACGGGCCGTCATGGCTTTACGCGATAACCGGCGAGCGCTTTCTTTCGCCACTCGTCTTCCCCCAGCACCTCAATTCCGAGATCGAGCGCAACGTGAGCCATCTGGAGACAGATCATGAGGTCGATCGCATTCTGGCGGGACGACCGGGAGTAGTGATCACGGCGCTTAGCCCACGCAATGAACCGGTAAACCGGTATGCGACTGAGCGCGTGTGGTCGTACATTGCTGCAAACTGCCACCGCATTGGGGTCATCACTCTGCATGAACGAGGTGATGAGGCTGCTATTGGCGTGTTCGGTGATTGTCACTAGGCCAGCCCACGGCTTGCCCGCTTGTTGCGCAACCCAATTGGGCGTTGCTTCGTGGGTACTCTCGGGGCCCTAGTCGTCCAACGAGGATCAGGAGTTCGGCGCGGCCGAGCGAACGCATCAGGCGATCATGGAGTCCTAGTCCCCGAGCGAGTACGAGAGAGGCGAACAGTCTGGGCGCTCGATGATAGGCGACCGAGAAGTCGTCCCGGCAGGCCTTCTGGCCGAGGCCGCAGACCAGTCAGCTTTTGCCGAGGCCAGTCGGCCCTGTAACCAGGAGGTCATGCCCGGCTCGGATCGGATCCAGTTGCAAGTGGTGAGCTTGAGGAACATCGCCCGGTCGAGGCCCCGCACAGCCCGGTAATCGACGTCCTCGATAGTGGCATTCATGTGCAACCTTAGACCCCCACAGCGGCGCGCTGCTGGCTCAGCAGAACGCAAGCGGTCGCAGCTATCGCTGGCTGTTTGTTCAACGCGCTGCACGGTTTCGCCCTGCCGTTACTGCTCGCCAATCGCCTCCTGCGCGATCCGCTGATGTGGCTGCGGTTGGCCCTTGGGATCCTCCTGTCGCTGTCGGGCGTCGTGATCGGATGGCGGCATTTCGTGAAAAATTTCGCCGCCATGTTGCGTGACACGGGTACCGCTGCATATGGCCCAACGTGAGCGGCAACAATGGAAATGCGGAACGTCCGGACCTGAGGTTCGAAAATTGGTGGCTGAATATCTCGGAAGGGTCGGGCGCAGAAGGGCCTCCACGAGTCTGCGGTGGGAAAGGCTGCCAGGCGCCCGTTCCAGTCATCCCTCCATGCCAAGTCTTAATCGCCGTTGACCCGCGCGGCCCAGCGGACGAAGACGGCGGATGGCCAGATCAAATACACTCAATACCACCAACCTTGCCGCACTCGGCGCCGAGAGACTCGCGGCGCTGTTGATCGAACTCGCACAGGGTGACGCCGCCATGAAGCGGCGCCTGCGCCTTGAACTGGCAAGCCAGGGCGGCGGCGGAGACGTCGCCGCCGAAGTGCGCAAGCGGCTAGTCGCGATCGCCCGCGCGCGCGGTTTCGTCGACTGGCGCAAGATCCGTTCGCTGGGACAGGACCTCGAGACCCAGCGGGCCGCCATCATGGCGCATGTGGCGCCAGACGCGCCGTCCGAAGCCTTCGACCTACTCTGGCGCATGCTCGAAATGGCCCCGTCGATCTACGAGCGATGCGATGATAGCAATGGCATCGTGAGCGGCGTTCTCAATGAGGTCCTGACGAACCTTGGCGAAGTGGCCGTGCCATCCGGTTTCAGCGCCGACCGATTGGCCGAGCGCGTCTTGGCCGGCACATGCGCTAACGACTATGGCCAGTTCGACGATCTGATTTCGCTGATGGCGCCGGCGCTCGGGCAGTCCGGACTTGCCATCCTAAAAGCGAAATTCGAGGACCTGGCCAAAAGACCACCTGTTGCGCCGAAGGGCGAGGCCCGCGGTATCATCGGCTACGGTTTGCAAGGACCGGTCTACGAAGACGACTACAAGGCACGCAATCACGCGCGTCTCGTCAAGCGCACGCTCGCTGAAATCGCCGATGCTTCGGGTGACGTCGATGGGTTCGTCGCACTGCAGTCCGATGACGAGCGGACGAACCCGGCGATTGCCGCGCAGATCGCGCGAAGGCTGCTCGATGCAGGACGCGCAGACGAGGCATTGGCCGCCCTTGACCAGGCCCCTGCCGAGATGCGCGACGGCGGTCGCTGGCCCGAATGGCCGAAGGTTCGGATTGATGCGCTCGAAGCTGCGGGACGATCCGAAACGGCACAGCGCGAGCGGTGGGAGGTGTTCGAGCGCACGCTCAATGCCGAATACCTGAAGGCCTACATCAAGCAACTGCCCGACTTCGACGACATGGAAGCCGAGGAGCGTGCGCTGGACCATGCGCGCGCGTTTCACAGTTTCCATCAGGCGTTGGCATTCCTTGTCGAGTGGCCCGCACTCGATGCCGCTGCCGAATTGATCCTTGCGCGGCCCAATGAAATCGACGGAGACCACTACTGGCTACTCACCCCAGCAGCTGAGGTGCTCGAGCCCAAGCATCCGCTTGCAGCGACGCTGCTGCTGCGCGCTATGATCGACTTCGCGCTCGATAGGGCTCGCGCCAAGCGCTACCCCCACGCCGCCCGCCACTTGCAGACCTGCGCTTATCTTGCCGGTAAGATCGAGGCGTTCGGCGACCATGCCGACCACGAGGCGTACGCGGGATCACTCAAGGCGAAGCATGGAAGGAAAAGTGGGTTTTGGAGCAGTTGAGCGAGGAGGGATTGCGTAAGCGCTGCTAATACCAAGAGGCGATGAGCTTGACTCATCGGGTCTTGGTTAAGCTCGTGCGGCGCTTGAGCAAATCCAAAGCGTGATGCGTCAGCAGATCAGCGCCTTGGTATAAGCCATTGGTTTAGCAGGATCGGACAGACTGGATTCAAAAATGCGGGAGCGGACCTTCCGCACCTGGAACGCGAAAACCGCCCCTTGAAGGGCGATAAAGGGTCGGCCGCACAAGCGACGGCGGCGCATCCCTGCTCGGGCGGCTTCAGGTTTGATGATCGACTTTCGTCATCAAAGCACCTTGATGTAAGCAAATTGCCTTTTCGTGATCATCAAATGCGCTAGAGAGGGGCAGACGATCATCAAGAATGAGGCTGCCCCGGCTTCATATGTTCGGGAGAGTTATACGTGCCCGTCCTGTACCATGAAGGCCGCTTTCCTCCTCAGGCCCTTGATCTGGCCACTTTGTTCCCGCTGGTGGGGCCTGCCAATGCGGCAGTCGCTCGCTACGAAGGCGTGCTTGCCGGCATTCCCAACCCGGATATCCTGCTGTCGCCACTTACTTCGCGCGAAGCTGTCCTTTCCAGCAAGATCGAAGGCACCCAGGTCACACTCGGCGAAGTCCTCGAATTTGAAGCGCAGGGCCACCTCTTCGACGAAAGCAGCCCTAAGAAGGCCGACGCCCGCGAGGTCCTAAATTATCGGGCCGCCCTTCATGAGGCTACGCGGCTCATGGAAAATCTGCCGCTGTCGCAACGTCTCATCAAGGCCACGCATCAGGTGCTGATGAACGGGGTTCGAGGTCGCAACAAGGATCCCGGGCGTTATCGGGGTATTCCCAACTGGATTGGTGCAGACGGATGCTCCATCCAGCAAGCGCGGTTCGTTCCCCCCGGCGCGGACCGTATCGATGCGGCTATGGCCGGATGGGAAGAGTATATCCATGCCGAAGCGCCTGACCGGTTGGTCCAGTTGGCCATCGTCCACGCCGAGTTCGAAGCGATCCACCCTTTTCTAGACGGCAACGGGCGCATCGGCCGCCTCATCATTCCCCTGTTTCTCTACAATCACGGACTGCTTTCGCGACCGAATTTCTATCTCTCGGAATATCTGGAAGCGAACCGTAGCGAGTACTATGACCGGATGCTCGCCGTTTCGCGGGACGATGACTGGAGCGGATGGGTCGCTTTCTTCTTGCGCGGTATCATCGCCCAAGCAGACGCCAATACGAAAAAGGCACAGGCCATTCTGGCCCTCCACCAGGAAAAGCGCGATGCCGTCGTCGAGATCACGCATTCGCAATACGCCGTGCGCGCGCTTGACTGGATCTTCCAGCGCCCGCTGTTCAAGACACCGGACTTCATCGAGTCAGCGCAAATTCCTGCTGCTACCGCGAGAAAGCTCGTTCGGGACTTTCGCGACCACGGAATTCTGCGTGAGCTTGTGGCAGCCTCCGGGCGTGCTCCCGCGACGCTGGTGTTCTCCGAACTTCTAAACATAGCCGAGGGGCGGAACGCTTTTTGAGGCCGCGAACCACAAAGACGAATTTTTGCTCCAGATCGATCTTCCGTTCTTTGCGCGAATGCGAACATGAAAGGCGAGCGTCGGAAAGGCCGAGTCCTCGCCGCCAAGTCGGATCGGCCACAGGACGACAGACTTGGGCGCGTAGCTGCGCGCTGGCGCGAACGGTGGTGTCGGTGCTATGGGGAGGACTGCAAAAAGGAGGGGGTAATGACCAAATCCATATTGCTTCTTTCTCTCCCAGCATTGCTGACCGCGTGCCAAGCAAGTGAGACGCCTGCAGGTGGTGGTGCCGCGCTGAACGATAGCGCCGCTGCGGACACTGGCGTCGATGAGCGGGCCATCCGCGGGCAGATCGATCAATGGGGTCAGCTCGTGAAAGCCAAGGATGCCGCGAGCATTGCGGGGCTCTACACCGGGGACGGCGCGGTGATGCCACCCAATTCACCGATCGGCAAAGGACGCAGCGCGATCCAGCAGACTTGGGCTGCAATGATGCAGACGCCTGGATTTGATCTGACCATCATCCCGGAGCAGATTGTCGTGTCAACCTCGGGCGACATGGCACTCGATCGCGGGGCGTATCGCCTGACAATGGCGCCTGAGGGCACCACGCAGACCGACACCGGCAAGTATGTGGTCGTATGGCAGAAGGTCGGTGGCGAGTGGAAAGCCGCCGCGGACATTTTTAACAGCGACCTGCCAGCGAGCGGGAACTGATCGGCCGCGAGGCGTCGACTGGGTTGTGAAAGGCCAGTTCCGCCGGATGGAGGTGCGCGTCCGAACGGTTCGTTTTCAGATTGCACCCGCGACAGTTCCCGTGCCGCGAATTGCTCACGCTAGAACACTGCGCGGATTCCCACGCGTCGTTAGGCCTGACCGGGTATCGTGTCGGCGTCGGGATCGTCGCACAGGCTCGTTGCGGTTTTCCAACGTGTCTCTACGCGAACGCCGGGCATGAGGCAGCGCATTGTTTCGGCGATCGTTTCCGCCCGCTGCCGGGCGAGATCAGCAGGCTCGGCGAGCGTGACGCCTGACACCTCGACCGGATCAGTGGCTGCAAAATCCGCCGCTACGGCGAGGGTTCGGCGCTTCCCGACCATCCCATCGACGTCGGCTTCAGGCTGATCGCCAGGGAAAGCGCCTGAGCGCAAGCCTGGTGCTCAGTTGCGACCTTGCCTGCTCGCTTCAGACCGTTCAGTCTCAGCGCCGGGCGCCTGCGAAGACGCCGGCAGCCTCGTAGATGCCCTGAAAGGCCGGCGGGAAAGCTGATCCGGAGGGGATTTCGATGGGAACTTGCCAGCGGCCGCCGACTTCTGCGGCGTCGCGGCCCATGAAACGGCCTTCGAACGTGGCGGGGCCGGTCAGGCCAGCAGGGGCGGTGAAGTCGCCGGAGAAGGTCGTGCTGCCGACCGGATGGACGCCATCGGCGATCGGGTAGGCCCCAATGGACCGGTATCCTCCGGTCCCGTCATTGGCCGTGAGGTCCATTTGGCCTGACAGGCCGGTAGAGGCGAAATCGAAATTGAGCTGGAGAGTGCCCTTGATGTTGGTCGCCGCGGTCGATTGGCCTCTCACCTGCGCGGAATACCGGGCAGACCCGGCAAGGGGAATCTCGGCTTCCGGGGTGGGAATTCCTGTTACGAACTCCAAGTAAGCGCCTCTCCAGGAAAAATCTCCGATGGCGGTGTAGGTCAAGTTTATCCTTACCTTCTTTTCGACTGATACCCAACCTACCCGGGCTCCTTGCGGATCGATCACGTCGAAGTAGCGAAACCCGGGGCTTGGAGTGGCGTCTGTCGTGTTCTCGACGGTGCGACCGGCAATCTGGCCAGGGATAGCAATCGTGTAGTCCTGTGTCGCAGGATCATAGTCGATCTTCATTTCGTCGGAGCCGTAGGTCTCAACGGTTTGCGTCTGCATCGAACCTTCACCGGTTTGCCTTATTCCTGCGGCCACGGAAACGAGGGCGGCGTCGCTGTCCAATGGGTAGAAACCGGCCGGTCCGGACGTATCGAATGCCGGGCCCGGCGAAGGGGTGCCAGTCGGGGAGAGGGCGCTTGCCACGCCGCCACTGCCAACTCCCCCGCAGGCGGAGATCAAGCCTATAAGCGGAAGGGCCCAGATGGCGCGCTTTGTCCGATCGTGTTGCATGATCAACCTCTCGTTTGAACCGAATGAAGATGATCGCGTCTTGGGCCGAAAGGGAATGATGGCGACCCGATGGTTTGCCGATATTCTCGCGCTGGTTCCGCTTTGGGCCCAAGCCCTCCGATGTAAGAGGCGTGGGCTGGGGCGTTCGAAGCGAACCGGCCATATCCGGTGTCTCCCCAAGCGGAATTGTACTACGGTAAGCCAGCGCGCAAAGGGGTATAAGCGCGTGAGCAAGGGGGCTGGCTCGGTCGATCATGCTGGATGCACTGCTTCTCGCTTCGGCTCTTGCAGATGGGGTGCCTCCATCGGCCCCGGCCTCTGTCGATGAAATCATCGTCACGGGCGAACGCATCGCCCGGAGCCTGCAGCAAACCGCTTCCAGCGTTGCGGTCGAAACCCACCGCACGATCGCTGACAAGGCAGCCCCCGATCGCATCGAGCAACTCCTGCAGCAGGCAGTGAACGTCCAGCTGGGCTCCGGCGGCGAAGGACCGGTCATTCGGGGCCAGGATTCGACCGGGGTCGTGCGCGACCTGGCTGCTTTCCTGAGCGGGTCGAGGCCGCGCGCCACGATCCAGGTCGATGGCCGTGCGGCATCCTACTACGAGCTGGCATTCGGCCTGACCCCACTCTGGGATGTCGAACGGGTGGAGATATTCCGCAGCCCCCAGACCACCACGCAGGGTCGCAATTCCATTGGCGGGGCGATCTTCGTCGAAACGCAGGACCCGCAATTCGAGTGGGACGGCAAGGCCCGGCTGCTTGCCGGAGAGGCCATGACGCGGCAGGCTTCGGCAGCGGTTTCCGTACCGCTCGTAGCGGACCAGCTTGCCTTGCGCCTGTCTGCCGATCTGCGCCGCAGCCGCACGGCCAGTCGGATCTCGAGCCCGGCGGCAGGGATCGATCCTGAACGGGACGATTCCGATATGGTGCGCGCCAAACTGCTGTTTCGGCCCGCAGCGCTGCCCGGTTCCCGATTGCTCGTCACTTACGCGCATGGCCGCTCGCAGATGCCCCAGATCGAAGGCGTCGAGGAGCCGTTCCGGGCCCGCCGCAATCCCGATGCGGGTTACGGGATCTTCGCGATCAACACCGATTTCCTGACCGGGCGCTTCACTTACGCACCGGGGAATGCATTCGATGTCAGCGCCACGCTGAGCTACGGCGATGCCGATGTACGCCGCTACGCACCGCCGGGTCTCGGCCGTGCCCGCATCGCGACGCAGGATATCTCGGTAGAGCCGATCGTGGCCTGGCATTCGCAATCGGGCGCGCGCCTGAGTGCAGGGCTCCATCATACCCGGGTGACGCTCGACCAGGCCATCGACATATCGGCCCTGCTGCTGGGCATCGGCACGTTCTCCGACCTGCAGAAAAGCACTGGAGTGTTCGGTGAAGCGCTACTGCCCCTGACCGGCACCCTCTCGCTTACCGCAGGGCTGCGCTATCAGACCGACAGCCAGGTGCGGATCGGCGACTTGCGCGGGGGTCTGCGCACGCTGCAACTCGATTATGACCGCACCTTCAGGGCGTGGCTGCCCAAGGTCTCGCTCGCGTGGGAGGCGGCGCCGGGGCTGCATCTCGGCCTTCAGGTACAGCGCGCTTACAATCCGGGAGGCGTGTCGCTGAATACGCAGAGCGGGCGGGCGGAGTTCTTCGAAGCGGAGTACCTGTGGGACTATGAAGCCTTCGTCCGGACGAAACTGGACGACGGTCGGTTGTCGATCTCCGTCAATGGCTTTGCCTATGACATGATCGATGCCCAAAGGACCCAGACGATCGAGTTCTTTGCCGCCAACGGCCAGCTCACGACCGCAGTGCAGGTGAGCAATGCCCCGCGCGCGTGGACGCGGGGGCTTGAGCTGGAAGCGGACTGGCAGCCATCCACGCGCTTCAGCCTGCGCGCGGTTATCGGCCTGCTGGGCACGCGGATTACCCGGACGCAGGTGCAATCGGACCCGATGCTCGGCAAGGAGTTCCAGAGGTCGCCGCATCTCAGTGCCTCTGCGGCCCTTGCCTGGCAGCCGGTAACCCCGCTTCGGCTGACGGCGCAGGTTCGGCATAGCAGCGGCTACTTCAGTGACGATATCGAAACGCCGGACCGGCGCGTTTCCGGCTCCACGACTTTCGATGCCAAGGCCGCGTGGACCCTCGGGCGGCTTACGGTCTTCGGCTATGCGCGCAACCTGTTCGATGAATTCCATCTCACCTACAGGTTTTCGGTCCTCTCCGGGCTGGCGACCGCAGGCGACCCGCGCGAACTGGGGCTGGGCATGGAGCTCAGCTTCTGATCCGGCATGAGAAAGGCATCGGGACCGGCGCCGCGCGCCTGCCAGTAGCGGGTCAGCCCGATGCCCTCGCACAACGGGATAAAGCGGGGGTCGGCGCGCATCGCCATCGTGGCCGGGGTGAACAGGTTCATCGTGCGCCGCCAGCGATCGTCCGGTGAGATCATCTGGTTCTGCGCGGGCCAGATGGAGCCGACGAGAGGTCCCTTGCGCAAGAGGAAACCCTGCGCCACGGCAAAGGCCGCATCAAGGTCACCCAGGGCCGACAGAAACATGACGGCCTGAACCGCGAAACCGGGCCTGGCTTCATCCGCCAGGGCGCGGCGCACTTGCGCCAAGTTGCCTGCGGTGGGCGCTTCGAGTGCGGTGAGCGCGACCTGCCAGCGCTCTTCGAGTTGGCTCGTGAACATGGCCGGGCGCAGGCTCCGGTCCTTGAGCAGGGTGAGCGCGGCCTGCGTTCGTCCGGTAAATGCAAAGATGTAGAGGCGCGCGCTCCAGATCGCCGGGTACTTCGGCCAGAGCTGCATGGCGCGATCGATGGTCAGGTCGGCTTGGGCGATGTCTCCGAATATCCAGTACTTGAGAGCCTTGCGGAACTGGTGCGGGGGAGAGAGCGGTTCTTTCGCGATCGCGCGTTCGTTCAGATCCCACGAAGCCCGCGCATGCCCGACAGATTGCAGCAATGTGACGAGATGGAGCAGCACATTGGGATTGTCCGGGGCGACTTCCAGTACGCGGCGCATCCGGTCTTCGGCCGCTTCCCAGTCGCCAAGGTAAGGGCGCAGGGTGGCGAGCGCGGCGAGGGCATTGCCTTCATTCGCATCGAGCGCCAATGCGCGCCGTGCCGCCTCTTCGCACCCGGTGACGGCAGCGGAAACCCTGTCGGGCGGGGCTCCTTCGGCGACATTGCGCCAGGCCATGGCAAGCAGGCCCCAGGCCCTGGCATTGCCGGGCTCGATCTTGACGGCCTCGCGCAGCACTTCGACGCCGCGCTCATCCTGATCGGGCCAGAGTTCGCGCAGGATGCGGCGTCCTTCGGCGATCTGCTGGGCGGCGGACCGGTTGCCGCTGCCTTTGGCCATCCACCATGTTGATCCGCCTGCCGCGGCAAGGACCGTCAACCCACCGGCTAGCCATGTGCGCCGGTCCAGTCCCGGCCTGGCTTCAACATCGCCAGGCGATGCTTCCACCGCTGGCTGCACCGGGATGTTTTCGATCTCGCCGACAAGGCGAAAGCCGATGCGGGGAATTGTCTCGACCACGAACCCGGCGCCGGTCTCACGAGCAATGCGCCGCAGTTCGCCGATGACGCGATTGACGGCATCGTCGCCGACAATTCTTCCGGCCCAGCAGACCTCAAGCAGATCCGCCCGGCTGAGAACCGCGCCTCCCACATCGGCCAGCGCCATGAGCACCTGCATGACGCGCGGTTCTGCGGTGAGAGTGGCAAGCGGCCCCTCCACGGTACGCAAGGAAGGGCGCACGAGGGCGCGGCCCAGACGAAAATCCTCGCGATGGGCTAGCTGCATGGAACCCGGCGGCCTCGGCTCGGCCGCGATTGGTTCGTTCATCGGCAAACCATCGGCCAAATATCCTGCCCCCGTCATTCACTTCGGCCTGACTTGATAGCACCTTGGGGGCATTTCAGGGAAGCGGCAGGAATTACCCATGACGCATGAGGCCGCGGCATTTTGCCAACCGATCGACCACGACGCACATGCGCCGGTTGCCGGTTTCGCCAGACGTTCGGGCGAGGACTTGGGCATCGACGCGTGCGGGAAGAATGGGGCGGGCTGGCGCAGCGGTGGCCACCGAAAGTGGAGAGCGGAAGAATGAGACAGGTACCGCTTGCATTCGCCTTGGCACTCTCGACCGCATGCGCTGCGCTTGCCGGATGTGGCGGGGGCAGCGGCGGCGTCTCTTCCACGCCCACGCCGTCTCCTGCGCCCACGCCAACACCCCCTCCGGCGCCGGTCATCATGCCCGAGCATATCGGCCTCATCAGCAGCGAACCCTTCAGCGTCTTGGGGTTGGGCCACGAGTTCAGGCCGGAAGACGCGGTCGAGACGCAGCCGGCCTCGCAGGGCCAGCAAGTTGAAATCAGCTACAACGCCGCGGACGAGACTTACCTGATCGCGCTTCCGGGCTTCGAAGCGGGCGCGCTGAACACACTGAGCTACGACGGCACAGGCGGCCAGGTCGCCACGTCGACGTGGAACAGCATCGAGCCGTCCGGGGGAGGCTCGCAAAGTGTGCGAGTATCCCTGCAAGTGCCAGGCAGCGGCTTTTCGCCATGGACCTATACCAGTCTTGGATCCTGGTACGACGAAGCGGAAGATGGCGAAGGCCGTATCGTCCGACGCGAGGGTGTGTTCGCTTATGGTATTCCTACCAGTCCCTTGGACATGCCGCTGAGCGGAACCGCCAGTTATGGCGGGGGGGGGGGCG